>NZ_JBICZB010000024.1:37339-106781 GCF_043201815.1 Kitasatospora sp. NPDC048296 | reverse complement strand
ACCACCGGCGCGGCGAGCACGGACCGGGCGACCGCGACCGATCGCGGCGATCAAACCCACCCGGCCAGTTGCTCGTTACCGACCCACGCTCCTAGCCCGGTCGGCGACCAGGCGGGCCTGCGGGAGGGAGCCGCTCAGGACAGCGGGGCGCCGAGGTCCTGGGTCCACAGGGTGCCGGCGGGGCTGCCGGCCACGCCGATGCCGATGTCCTTGAAGCCGCAGTCGAGCATGTTGGACTGGTGGATGCCGCCGTCCATCCAGCGGGAGAAGACGGTCGCGGGCGCGGTCGGGCCCCGGTCGAGGTTCTCACCCCACTGGGACCAGCGGTAGCCGGCGGCGGTGATCCGGGCGTCGGGACGGACACCGTCGGGGTTGACGTGGTCGAAGAAGTTGCGGGCGGCCATGTCGTCGGCGTGCTTCTGGGCGGAGCTGTGCAGCCGGGGGTCGATCCGCAGCGGGGCGCAACCCGCCTTGGCGCGTTCGGCGTTGACCAGGTCCACGAGCTGCCGTTCCGGGGTGGGTGACGGTGCGGCGGTGGTCGGCCGGGTCGTGGTCGGCGTGGGAGTCGGCGTCGGGGTCTCGGTGGTGGGTGTCGGCGTGGGCGTGGGCGTGGGCGTCGGGGTGGCCGACGGGGTCGCGACCAGGGTCGGCAGAGCCTCCAGGGCGGCGGCCGGGGCGGTCGGTTCGGGTGTGGTGACGCGCGGCGGCTCGGTGTGGTTCGGCCAGACCAGGGCGAGGGTGGTCACGGCCACCGCTGCGGCCGCGCCGCCTGCCAGGGCGGCCTTGCGGGCGGCGGTCCCGGCCCAACCGCCGTGGGCGCCGGAGCCGCCGGCCGTTCCGGTGCCCGCGCCGCCGGCCGTTCCGGTGCCCGCGCCGCCGGCCGTTCCGGCGCCTCCGCCGGTTCCGGCCGCGCCGCCTCCCGCGGCCGCGGTGGAGTGCACGGCGGTCGTGGCGGCGGTGGCCGCGGTGTGCTGGAAGTGCAGCAGGGCGGGCGAGTCCATCGGGATCGGGACCAGGACGAGGCCGGCCAGCAGCCCTTCGGCGGGGAAGAGGTCGCGGCCGAGGCCGTCGCAGGCGCCGCAGCTGCGGATGTGCCGGGCGATGCGCTTGCGCCAGACCGAGTTGGGGGTGCCGTCGAAGCCGGCGGTGACCTCGGCGAGCCCGGGGCAGCGCGGGTAGGCGCCGAGGGCGCGGACCACCATCCGGCCGGCCTCCAGCTGCTTCTTCATCCGCTGGACGCGGACGGCGGCGTGCTGCGGGGACAGGTCGATGGCTTCGGCGAGCTCGGCGCGGGTGAGTTCGCCGCTGGCCTCCAGCCACCACAGGGCGAGCAGTTCGCGGTCGTCCGGGTCCAGCCAGCGGGTGGCCTCGGCCACCTCGCGGCGCTGACCGGAGAGGCCCAGGCGCAGGATGGTCAGATCGGTGAAGTCGGCTCGGGGGTCCGGGACTTCCCAGGTCTCGTCCAATCCGCCGACGGTGGGCTGCTGTTGCCCCGCCGCATGGCGACGGCGCACCTGGTTCATGGTGATGGCGACCAGCCAGGACCGGAAGGACTCCGGGTCGCGGAGCCCGTCCAGGCCGTCCAGGGCGCGGATCATGGTCTCCTGGGCGACATCGTCCACGTCGGCGTGGCCGCCGAGGGCCCGGCCGGCCACGTTGTAGACGAGCGGCAGCCAGGCGGCGACCAGCGCCTCCTGGGCCTGCCGATCGCCTGCCTGCGCCGCGAGTACCAGGGTCGTCCCGGCCCTGTTCTGCACATCAGCGTTCATGGTCCGCACTCCGTCTTGCCGTGTTTCCGTCCGCCGCTGCCTCCTCGGAGACCTGTGGGGAGTGATCAGATAACAACAATGTGCGCGGAATCGGAAAATCGGCCCGGTCGAGGGCCGGTGCCGGAGCCTCCCCCGGCCCGGTGCCGGAGCCGCCTCGCCCGGTGGAGATGCCCGGTGACGATCAGGAGGGGGCGGCGAAGACCTGGGTCCACCACGGACCGCCGGAGCCGGTCCGCACGCCCACCCCGAGCTGCTTGAACGCGCAGTTCAGGATGTTGGCGCGGTGGCCGGGGCTGTTCATCCAGGCGTCCATCACGGCCGCCGGGTCCTTCTGGCCGCGGGCGATGTTCTCGCCCCAGGTGCTCCATTGGTAGCCGGTGGCCTCGATCCGGTGGTCGGCGTGGTAGCCCTCGGGGCTGGCGTGGTCGAAGTAGTTGCGGTCGGCCATGTCGTCGCTGTGCGACTGGGCCGCGCTGGCCAGCCGGGGTTCGGCGGCGACCGGGCCGCAACCGGCCTTGGCCCGCTCGGCGTTGACCAGGTCCACCACCTGCTGGGCGTACGAGGAGGACGGGCCGCCGCCGACCGGGGTGGGAGCCGAACTGGCCACGGCGCGCTGGGCGGTGGCCGCTGCTGCACCACCGGCCCCGGCTCCCGCACCGGCGCCGCTCGCGGCAGAGCGGGTCGCGGTCGGGCTCGGCTTGGCGGTGGCGGTGGGCTGGGCGGTCGCGGTGGCCGTCGCGGTGGGCTGGGCGGTCGGGGAGGCCGAGGCGGTCGCGCTCTGGGAGGCCGGCGCGCTCGGGGTGGCCGACGGGTCGGTGGCCCCCGCGCTGCCCGGCGTACCGCCGCCGGGCACGGGTATCGCTCCCCCGGTGCCCGGCACCTGGATGCCCTGGTGCGTCCCCAGCTCGGCGGCGATCAGCGCGTCGGCCGCGACCGCCTGCCCAGCGAGGTCCCGGTCGGTCTGCTTGCCGCCGTAGGCCGCGTACCCGGCGCCGGCCAGCGCCGCGACCAGCCCCGTCCCGGCCACGGCGGCGACGACTGCGGTGACCGGCAGCAGCCCGCCGCGCCTTCGCGCCCGGCGGCCACGACCGCCCAGCCGCTGGGCGGCCCGCCGCGCGGCCCGCCCGCCGGGGCGACCGTGGGAGCCGCCGGGGCCGCCGCTCGCCGGGATGATGGTCGTCCTGTCGTCGCTGTTCACGTGGCCACTGCTTTCTGTCCAGGTCGGCGGGTTCGGGTGCCGACACCTGGGAGACCCCCCGGCGGTGCGCCGATAACAGAAAGTCCGAACGAATGTCCGTCAGCCTGGTGACAGCCTCAGCAGGTCGGGCCCTCCGGGGCCATGTCGTAGGTGACGAACATGGTCCGAACGGCCACCTGGTCGTACTTGCTGCGCGCCCGGTGGTTGTCGTCCGAGGTGATCCAGCGCACGGTGCTCCAGCCGCGCCCGGCGGCGATCTCCCGCAGCCGGGCCAGCAGCAGGTCCACCGCGCCGCCGCCCCGCACCTCGGGGGCGACGAACAGGTCGTCCAGGAACCCGCCGACCGCGCCGTGCAGCGGCCGGGAGAAGGGCCGGAAGTGCGCGAGCCCGACCGGCGTCCCGTCCGCGTCCCGGACCAGCAGGCCCTCCAACTCGTGCGCCGGGTCGGTCAGCCAGGACCACACCAGCTCGGCCTTCTCCTCCGGCATCGGCACCCGGTAGAACTCGCAGTAGCCGCGGAAGAGTTCACGCCAGGCCGGATAGTCGCCGGCCTCCGGCACGCCGACGGTCCAACGGTTCACGGCGGTGGTGCTCAATTCGGTCTCCCTCGATCGGGTGGACGGTGGAGAGCCAGCATGACGACCCGCCGGCCCGGCCGCCGATCTCCACCGCGGCCAACACCCGGTGCCCCGCACGCCACTCCGGCGGCTTCCCCGATGCCGGCGGACCACCCGGAAGAGTGACGCGCCTTCCTCGGCCCGGGCCCGTCGCCTACGGTGGGTCACCCCGAGGGCAACGACCGGAGGTTCCCCGTGGCGGATGAGCCGACCCCGCAGTACCGGAGCTACGCGTGGGAGGACGGGGAGGGCGGCCGCTACGTGGTCCTCTACCCGGGCACCGCGGAAGCCGACGAGGAGCGCAAGGCCCGCTTCCGCGCGATGGGCGCGCGGGAGGCGGAACTCCTCCGGGCAGAGGAGGCCGCGGAGGCGGCGAAGGCGGAGGTGGGAGTGGAGTGGGGGCGCCCGAGGCCCGCCCTGCGGCTGGTGCGCGGAGAGGGCTCCTGATCCGGTTCGGTGGCCTCAGGCGGCCTCAGGCGCCCGTCGGCGGCTGCGAGGACCGGTCCTTCGCCGACTGGTCCGCCCGGACCGGGCACCACCGCACGAGGTCCTCGCCCGGATCGCCGACCACCCCGACGACGACCTCGGCGTGCCCGCCCTCGCCGCCTGCGCCATGATGAGCGGGCTCCTCCCCGCACACCCTCCGAAAGGCACGCCCGTGCGCATCGTCATTCCGCTCTTCGACGGGTTCACCGCACTCGACGTGGTCGGCCCCTACGAGATCCTCCGGATGCTGCCGGACGCCGACGTCGTCTTCGCCGCAGCCGTGCCGGGCACGTACGCGGACGGCGAGGGGCGGCTCGGCCTGGTCGCGACGGAGTCCTTCCAGGACGTCACGAAGGCCGACATCCTGGTGGTGCCCGGCGGTCCGGCCACCCGTCGCCTCCTGGCCGACCAGCCGCTGCTCGACTGGATCCAGCGCGTCCACGCCACGACCCGGTGGACCACATCGGTCTGCACCGGCGCCCTGCTGCTCGCGGCAGCCGGCCTGCTCGACGGCCTGGAGGCCACCACCCACTGGGGAGCCGTCGACCTCCTGGAGTCGTACGGCGCCAAGTACACGGAGCGTCGCGTCGTGGAACAGCCCGGCGGCATCATCACCGCCGCCGGCGTCTCCTCCGGCATCGACATGGCCCTGCGCCTGGCCGAACTCGCCGCAGGCCGGGTCGCCGCCGAGGCCTTCCAACTCGCCATCGAGTACGACCCCCAGCCTCCCTTCGACGCCGGCTCCTACCGGAAGGCGTCCCAGGAGGCGAAGGACTACCTCGCGGCCCGGCGACGCTGACGAGCGGCGGATGCCGGGGATCCGACCAGCCCCGGGCCGTCCGGGGCAGGGACGGCCGGCGGGCCGCCGAGACCGACACCGTCGCCACCGAGGGGCTGTGACAGCGACCGTTTGGCGGAGTAACGTCAAATTCAAACCTGCCGTTCGGCAAGGAAGCCGCGACAGGGGGCGAATCGGCCATTCTCGGCAATCCGGCCACCGCACCCTCCGTGCGCGGAGCAGTGGCGGCTAGGTTGGCAATGACAACGAGAGGCGGCCGTCGGACAGCCGGCGGCGCACTGGCGAGAGGTGCCCGACCATGCAGGTGAGCGTCGACCGGAACCGCTGCTGCAGCTCCGGGATGTGTGTCATGAACGTCCCCGAGGTGTTCGACCAGGACGACGACGACAGCCTGGTGAAACTCCGTCAGACCACCCTCCGGTCCGACCAGTTCGCCGACGTCAGACTGGCCGCCGAGCTCTGCCCGGGCGGTGCGATCACCGTCGTCGAGGACGAGCCGGAGTCGAGTTCGGAGTCGGAAGCCGGATAGCCGATTCCCCGTTCCGGGGAACCAAGGTGACGATCCGCCATCGAGCCGAGCCCCACCCGAGGACACCGCGACGCAAGGAGACCCCGCCTTGACCAGCACGCCCACCACCCAGGCCGTCCCCGTCCCGGCCCCCCACTCCAGCGGCTGCCCGTTCGGCCCGCCGCCCGCGTACACCGACGCCGCCGCCAGAGGCCGGATCGTCCGCGCCGACCTGCCCGGCGGCGAGCTCTGCTGGCTGGCCACCGGCTACGCCGAGGTCCGCACCGTCCTGTCCGACCATCGGTTCAGCGCGGACGTGCGCCACCCGTCCTTCCCGCTGCTGGCCCCCGGCCGCCGGGAGATGCTCGCCGCCAACCCGAGCTTCCTGCGGCTCGACGACCCCGAGCACGCCCGGCTGCGCCGCATGGTCACCGGGGACTTCCTGGTCAAGCGGGTGGAGGCGCTGCGCCCGGGCATCCAGCAGATCGTGGACGAGACGCTGGACGCCATGACGGAGGGCCGGACGGAGGCCGACCTGGTCACCGAGTTCGCGCTGCCGGTGCCCTCGCTGGTGATCTGCCTGCTGCTCGGCGTGCCCTACGACGACCGCGACCACTTCCAGGGCCTGAGCCGGACCCTGCTGAACAACACGAGCTCCCTGGAACAGCTCACCGCGGCCCAGGCCGAGATCCTGGACTACCTCCGCGGCCTGGCGGCCCGGAAGCGGGAGCGGCCGGAGGACGACATCCTCAGCCGTCTCGCCGCACGGGACGACCTGACCGTGGACGCCGTCGCCAGCACCGGGTCGCTGCTGCTGGTCGCCGGGCACGAGACGACGGCGAACATGATCTCGCTCTCGACCGCCCTGCTGCTGGAGCGGCCGGAGCAGATCGCCAGGCTGGCCGACCCGGCCGCCCTGCCCGGCGCGGTGGAGGAGCTGCTGCGCCTGCTGACCATCGTGCACACCGGGCTTCCCCGGGTGGCACTGGAGGACGTGGAGCTGGGCGGCGAGACGATCAGGGCCGGGGAGGGCGTGATCGCGATGCTCTCCACCGCCAACCGGGACGACGCGATGTTCGGCGGTGCCGAGCAGCGGGCGACGGACGAGCTGGACCTGGACCGGGACGCCCGGCGGCACATGGCCTTCGGCTTCGGTGTGCACCAGTGCCTCGGCCAGCCGCTGGCCCGCGCCGAGCTCCAGATCGCGCTGGCGGCCCTGTTCCGCCGGCTGCCCGGGCTGCGGCTGGCCGTCGAACCGAGCGAGCGGAAGTTCCGCACCGAGTCGTTCATCTACGGGATGCGCTCGCTCCCGGTGGCCTGGTGACCGCACCCCGTTGCGGTCCGGGAGGTCGTCGGGGTCCGGGCAGCCCGGGCAGCCGGAAGGCCCGCCGGGTCACCCGGCTGGCCCCCACGCCGGGGCGGAGGCAGGCTTGAAGGGCCAAAGACAGTTCGGCCCTGCCGCGCCTGAGATCCGGCGCGCGGACCGGCCGAGGAGACGGAGCCCGCGATGACGGACATGAGCGAACGCTCCGAGGTGAGCAGCGACCGCGAGGAGGACGTCCGCGCCGCCGATCCCGAGGAGGGCATCACCTCGATGCAGAACCTGCACGCACAGGACACCTCACAGGCGGAGGGCGACCCCATGCTGGACGAACCCGGCTCCACCAGCTGACCGTCCGCCACACCGATTCAACCGCCCGGCGGGACCGGGCGGTCTCTGCGACCGCAGGTGTCACTGCCCGGGCGGCGGTTCACCGGCGGGGGAGGATAGGCGCATGACCGAACACGATCAAACCCGTCGGCAGCCCCAGCCGCCCGTGGATCCGCGCACCGCATGGGCGACCTGGACCACTCAGTCGATCATCAGCGGCCCCGGCGGGGTCTCCACCGCCGAGGTCGGTCCGATCTCCGGCGACCTCACCGTGCACACCACATGGGTGGACGGCGAGGCGCGGCTGACCGTGCAGTACACCGGCGCGCTGGACTGGTACACGGTCACCGGCAGCCCGGTGCCCGCGGCGGACGAGACCACCGCGCGGGCGATCCACCAGGCGATGGTGAACGGCGTCAAGGCGGGGCGCGGAGCGGAGGCCCCGCCGTCACCCACGGGCTAGCGCGTCCGCAAGGGGGCTCGCCGACGGGTACTCCGGCCCTCGACCGTCGGCCCGGCCGCGGCCACGGCAGCCGCGGCCGGGCCCTGGGCGCGCGGGGTGCGGGGTGCGGACGATTCCGGTGCGCCCTACCCGGTGATCTCCACCCCGCGCCAGAACGCCACCCGGCCGCGCACGTGCTCGGCCTCCGGCTTCGGGTCGGCGTAGAACCAGGCGGCATCCGGATTGGTCAGCCCGGCCACCTCCAGGGTGTAGTAACCGGCGGTGCCCTTCCACCCGCACACCGTGGTGGCCTCGGAGGGCCGCAGGAACTCGGCCCGGACCGACTCGGCCGGAAAGTAGTGGTTGCCCTCGACGACGACGGTGTCATCGCTCTCGGCGACGACGACTCCCTGCCAACTCGCTGTGGTCATACCGGCGATTGTGCCCCACGGCCGATCATCCGCCGGGCGGTTCGGGGAAACCGGGACGCACGCGACGGACGCAGGCCCTACGGCAGCGGATGCGCGTGGACCGGCAGGTGCGGACTCTGGTGGCCGCCGCTGGCGAGCATCCGGACCTCGCCCGCGTCGCTGATCTCGGCACGGACGATCCCGGTGGCGTCCTCGTACACGGGGTGGCCGCCCGGGCCCTTCGCGTCGGTCCGGGTGACCACGACCACGTCCTGCGGGGCCTGGGTGCCGGGGGTGCCGGGGAAGGTCAGGGCGTAACGATTGGCGGGGTTCATCTCCGGCTCCTGCTCCCTGTCGGTGACCTGTCCGCGTCAGACAGTGGCCTCGGCGGCCCGGTCGTGCGAGCCGCGGACCTCCAGCTCGGCGAGCAGCCGGGCGGTGGCCTCGGCCACCGCGTCCACGGCCCGGTCGAAGGCCTCGCGGTTGTGCGCCGCCGGGGCGCGGAAGCCGGACACCTTGCGGACGTACTGCAGCGCGGCGGCGCGGAAGTCGTCGCCGTCGGCGTCGGGCGTCACGGGCGGTCGCAGCGTCTTGATGTTGCGGCACATGCCCCCAGTCTCGCGCGCGGGCGCCGTGTCGGCGACCCCCTTTCGTCACATCCGCCTCACAGGGGCGTCATCCGGCCGGATTAGGATGCCGGACGAACGAATCACCCGCCGCGCCCGTACCCGGCGCGGGCATCACTCCGGAGTCACCCCCTTGCCTCTCGCGCTGTTCGCGCTGGCCGTCACCGCTTTCGCCATCGGCACCACCGAATTCGCCGCCATGGGGCTGCTCCCCCAGGTCGCCGGCAGTCTGCACGTCTCCATCCCGCAGGCGGGCTGGCTGATCTCGGCCTACGCGCTGGGGGTGGTGATCGGCGCGCCGCTGCTCACCGCACTGGCCGCCGGAAAGCCCCGCAAGGCGGTGCTGGTCGCGCTGGCCGCGCTGTTCGCGACCGGCAACCTGCTGTGCGCGGTGGCGCCGGACTTCTGGACGCTGGCCGCCGCCCGGCTGATCACCGGGCTCCCGCACGGCGCCTTCTTCGGGGCCGGGGCAGTGGCCGCCGCCGAACTGGTGGCGCCGGACCGGCGGGCCCGGGCGGTGGCGGTGATGTTCTCCGGACTGACCGTCGCCAACATCGTCGGCGTCCCGGCCGCCACCCTGCTCGGCCAGCACCTGGGCTGGCGGGCGACCATGCTGGTGGTGGTGCTGATCGCCGCCGCCGGGACGCTCGCCATCGCCCGGCTGGTGCCGGCTCTCCCCTCCCCCGGGCAGGTCGGGCTCCGGCACGAGCTGCGGGCCTTCCGCAGCGGGCAGCTCTGGCTGGCGCTGGCCACCGTGGTGTTCGGCTGCGGCGGCATGTTCGCCTGCTACAGCTACATCGCGCCGCTGCTCACCGAGGTCTCCGGGTACGCGACCGGCTCGGTGACCCTGGTGCTGGCGCTGTTCGGGACCGGCATGACCATCGGCAACGTGCTCGGTGGGTTCGCCGCGGACCGGGCGCTGCGCCCCACCGTCTGCGCGGCCTTCGTGCTGCTCTCGGCGACGCTCGCGCTGTTCGCGGTGACCGCGCACGCCCGCTGGTCGGCGGCGGTCACGGTGGTGCTGATCGGACTGTTCGGCTTCGCGATCGTCCCGGCGGTGCAGACCCTGGTGCTGCAGAAGGCGCGCAGCGCGCCCACGCTGGCCTCGGCGACGGTGCAGGGCGCCTTCAACCTGGCCAACGCTCAAGGGGCGTACTTCGGCGGGCTGGTGCTGGACGCCGGGTTCGGCTGGACCTCGCCGACCCTGGTGGGCTCGGGCCTGGCCGCCTCCGGCGCCCTGGTCGCGCTGCTCGCCTGGGCGGCGGACCGGCGCCGGCCGGTGTCCCCGGTGTCCGAGCCGGCCGCCGCCGTCATGACGACCGTCTAGATCCGTCTAGATGTCCCGGTGGGCGTCGGCCAGCAGCAGGTAGCCCTCGCCGTTGAGCTTGATGCCCGCCCGCTCCTCGTCGGTCAGCTCCCGGCGGACCTTGGCGGGTACGCCCGCGACCAGCGAACCGGGCGGGACGGTCATGCCCTGGGGAACCACCGCGCCCGCGGCGACCAGCGAACCGGCGCCGATCCGGGCGCCGTTGAGCACGGTGGCGTTCATCCCGACCAGGGACTCGTCCTCGACCGTGCAGCCGTGCAGCACCGCGTTGTGGCCGACAGAGATCCGCTCGCCGACCACCAGCGGGAAGCCGGGGTCGGCGTGCAGGGTGCAGTTGTCCTGGATGTTGCTGCCCGCGCCGACGGTGATCGACTCGGCGTCGCCGCGCAGCACCGCCCCGTACCAGATGCTCGCGCCCGGGCCCACCGTCACGTCCCCCACCACGACGGCGTTGGGTGCGAGGAAGGCGCTCGGGTCGACGGCGGGCACCTTGCCCCCGACTGCGGCGATCATCGGCTCTGCCATGTCTCGTCCTCCTGACGACGGTCCGCGCTACTGTCGCCGGTCAGCGTAGGGGGCCGGTCAGGGCGTGGTGCGGGCGAGGTCGGGTACGGACCCGGCGGCGAGTGCCGGGGCCTGGGCGCCGCACAGGGCGGTGACGGTGAGCCGGTTCCAGGCGGCGTTGGCGGCGTTCGCGTCCGCGACGTCGTAGACCGTGACGGCGGAGGCGAACTGCCGCTTGCCGTCCGCCGAGCCGAGCATCAGGGTGTTGTAACCGGGTATGCCGCCGGCGTGGCCCCAGTAGGTGCCGCACGGGGTTTCCAGGCGCTGGAGGCCGAGGCCGTAGCCGAGGCCCCCGCCGGAGGTGCCGGTCTGCTGCATCGCGGCGAGTTCGGTCGGGCGCAGCAGTCGGCCGCCGAGCAGGGCGCCGATGAAGGTGGTCAGGTCGGCGGTGGTGGAGATGCCGCTCCCGGCGGGGCCGGCCATCGAGGGGTCGAGCAGGGTGATGTCCACCGGGCCGGTGTCGGTCCTGAGGTAGCCGTGGGCGTGCGAGCCCGGGATGAAGGGCGAGTGGCCGGGCATCGAGGTGCCGGTGAGGTGCAGCGGGCGGATGATCCGGCGGGTGACCTCCTCCTGCCAGCTGCGGCCGGTGAGCTTCTCGATGATCATCCCGATCAGCACGTAGTTGGTGTTGGAGTAGCGCCAGTCCTGGCCCGGCGGGAAGGCGGGCGGGTACTTGTTGGCGATGTCCACCAGGTCCTGGAGGGAGTACGGCTTGAAGCGGCGGGCGGTCAGCCAGCCCTGGTCGTCGAACTCGAAGGCCGGGTCCTGGGTGTAGTTCGCGACGCCGCTGGTGTGGTTGAGCAGCTGGCGGACGGTGATCTGGGTGCTGTTCGGGACGATGCCGGGCAGCAGGCACTCCAGCCGGTCGTCCAGGTCCAGCCGCCGTTCGCCGACGAGTTGGAGCAGGGTGGTGGCGACGAAGGTCTTGGTGGTGCTGCCGATCCGGAACCGGCCCTCGGGGTCTGCGGGCAGGCCGGTGGCGAGGTCGGCGACGCCGGTGGCGTTGCGCCAGACCAGTCGGCCGTTCTCGCGGACGGCGGCGAGGGCGGAGGTGCTGTAGCCGGGGCGGGTGAGGCCGGCCAGGGCGGCGTCGGCGGCGGCCCAGTCGGCCCGGCCATCGGCGGAGTCCGTCCGGTCGGTGCGGTCGGCGGCGGTGAGGTGGACGGCGCCGTGGCAGCCGGAGGCCAGGGAGCGGTCGGCGGGTTGGCCGACGGCGGCCGGGGCGAGGGTGGCGAGCAGGCCCGCGCCCGCGGCGGTCACGACGGCGGCG
This sequence comes from Kitasatospora sp. NPDC048296, assembly GCF_043201815.1. Lineage (NCBI taxonomy): Bacteria > Bacillati > Actinomycetota > Actinomycetes > Kitasatosporales > Streptomycetaceae > Kitasatospora > Kitasatospora sp. NPDC048296. Next base: position 95,114 of record NZ_JBICZB010000024.1, on the reverse strand, counting down.
CGCAGGAACGGCCTGCGGCGCCGGACGGTGCGGTCGGTGGCAGTCATGCCGTCCTCCCGGGGACGGGCCGGACGGTGCGACAACTCCGGCCGTTTCCATGGTTGTCCGACACCATGGCAGTTCGGTGGCGGCGCGTCCTCGGCCTGGCGGAGGAGGGGACCCGGACCGGTCCCGGGGCCGTACCCCGAGACGTCTCGGGGTACGGGCACCTTGACACGGGCCGGGCGACCGGGTCGGTACGGGTCAGGCGACCGGCGCCTTGTCGCGCAGGATCTCGATGAAGGCCCGCAGCCAGGCCGGGTGGTCGGGCCAGGCGCGGGCCGAGACGACCACGCCGTCCACCACGGCCTCGCCCTCGACGAACTCGGCGCCCGCCGCCTTGATGTCGGGGGCCAGCGCCGGGTAGGCGGAGGTGCGGCGGCCGTCGAGGACCCCGGCGGCCGCGGTGATCAGCGGGCCGTGGCAGATCTGGGCGACCGGCTTGTCCCCGGCGAAGAAGTGCCGGGCGATCCGCTGCACGTCCGGGTCGTTGCGCAGGTACTCGGGGGCGCGGCCGCCGGGGATGACCAGGGCGACGTAGTCGGCCGGGTCGACGTCGGCGAGTGCGATGTCGGCGGGCCAGGTGTAGCCGGGCTTCTCGGTGTAGGTGTCGTAGCCGTCCACGAAGTCGTGCACCACGAACTGCAGGCGCTTCTTGGTCGGGGCCGCGATGTCGACCTGGTAGCCCTCCTCGCGCAGCCGCTGGTAGGGGTAGAACACCTCCAGCGACTCGGCGGCGTCCCCGGTGACCAGCAGGATCTTCGATGCCATCGCCGACATCCCTCCACATGATCGATCGTCAGACCTGGTGCGGGCCCGGCGCGGTGGCCGCCGCGCCGGGCCCGGTCCAACCTCCCGCACCGGCCGCACCGTTGGCAACAGGGCGCACCGGGCGCACCGCGGCGCACAGTTGGTCTCGCGCGCCGGTCGCGAGCCGTGCGCGCCGGGCCCCTGACCGGCAGCAGTGCCCGGCTGCCGGGCCGGCCCTGCCGGGTCCTAGACTCCTGCTGCCCGTCACCGATCCGTTCACCTCCTGGGGGAGCCCATGCCCGACCGCGCCACCTACCTCGTCCTCCCCGGCTACCAGAACTCGGGCCCCGAGCACTGGCAGACCCACTGGGAGGCGGCCGAGCCGGCGGCCTTCCGCCGGGTCGAGCAGGCGGACTGGGACCACCCGGAGCAGCGGGACTGGGTGGCCCGGGTGGACGCGGCGGTGGCCGCGGCCGCCGCCGAGGGGCCGGTGGTGCTGGTCGCGCACAGCCTGGGCTGCGTCACGGCGGCCCGCTGGGTGGCCGGGGCCTCCGCCGAGCTGACCGCCGCCGTCCGGGGCGCGCTGCTGGTCGCCCCTGCGGACATCGACACCGCCGAGGTACCGGAGCTGGTCGGCTTCCGCCCGGTGGCGCTGGAGCCGTTCCCGTTCCCGACCGTGGTGGTCTCCTCCACCGACGACCCCTGGGTGAGCCCGGAGCGGGCCCGGGAGTTCGCCGAGGCGTGGGGTGCCCGGTACGTCGAGCCGGGCGCGTACGGACACATCAACTCGGCCTCCGGGCTGGGTGACTGGCCGGAGGGCCGAAAGCTGCTCGCGGAGCTGTGAGCACATGACCGGGGGGGGACGATGGACAACCGATTGAGCAACCGGACACCGAGGGCCAGGCGCGCCCTGGTCCGCATGCTGGCGGCCTGCGGGGTGGCCGCCGTCCTGCTGTACACGGAGGGCCAGTGGGAGAGCCGCTCGGGCGGGCTGATGCTGGTCGCCGACCTGCTCAACCGGCCGGAGCTGCTGCTCGGCGCGGCGCTGGCCGCGCTGATGGCGGCCGCCTGGCTGGGCGACCGGCGCACCGCCGTCCGGACGGCCACCCGCGCGGTCACGGTGACCGCCGCGGTGGTGTTCGTGCTCGGGGTGGTGGCCGCGCACAAGTCGTCGGCGGCCGAGACCCGCAGCCGGGAGGACGCCCCGGCCGGGGCGGAGCGGGCCCTGGTGGTGGTGCACCGCTCGTACGGCTCCGGGCCGCAGACCGGTGACCACTGGCAGGTGCTGCTGGAGAGCGGCGACGGCTGGTCGGCCCGGCGCTGGCTGCTCGCGGACGTCGGCGGCGGCCCGGACGACGCCCGGCTGGTGGACGCGAGCTGGACCGGGCGGGCGCAGGTGACTGTGGTGACCGACTCCTACCGACGGGTGTTCAACCTCGACCAGGACAGCGGCGAGCCGGTCGAGGCGCGTTGATCGGCGCTACGGCGGCCCGAGGGCGTGGGCGGCGAGGGCCGGAGGACGGCGGGGACGCCGAGGAAACCGTGCGGCACGGCGCCATCGTCCGCCGAACGGCCGCGGCCCCGCATGAGTACGGGTACTCGTGCGGGGCCGACGGCTCACCGGTGGCTCACTGGTCCCCGTCGTCCGGCGGGGTGGACGGGGCGGAGCGCCCGGTCGGGTTGGTGCTCGACGGTTTGGTGCCGCGCGGCCGGCCCGTCGCCGTGCCCGTCGAGCCCGGGTTGGGGGCGCCGGTGCAGGTGGCCGAGCCCGGCGTGGCGGTGGCGGTGCCGCAGCCCGGGTCGCGCTTGACCGGGTCCGGGATGTAGACGGTGGTGAACTCCTTGTCCGGCATGTTCCGGACGGCGTCGCTCATCGCCTGTTGCCAGATCGGCCCCGGGCCGGTCGCGCCGAACACCTCCGCCTGGTACTGGCCGCCGATCCGGATGTTGCGCATCGGCACCTTGGTGCCCGGGCTGCCCAGCCAGACCGAGGCGGCCAGGTTGCCGGTGTAGCCGGTGAACCAGGCCGACTTCTTCTCGTCGGTGGTACCGGTCTTGCCCGCGATCTGGCGGTCGTCGTCCAGCCGGAGGTCGCGCGCGGTGCCGCCCTTCTCGGTCACCCCGAGCAGCACGCTGTTGATCACGTCGGCGGTGTCGGTGGACATCACCTGGTCGCAGTGGACCGGGTTCACCGGGACGTCCTTGCCGTCCACCGTGGTGATCCGGTTGATCGCCAGCGGCGCGCAGTAGCTGCCCCGGGCGGCGAAGGTCGCGTAGACGTTCGCCATGGTCAGTGGGCTGACCTCCTGGGTGCCCAGGCCGAGCGCGGGCACCTCCTGCAGCGGATCGCCGCTCGCCTTGGCCGTCACACCCAGCTTGTTGGCCATCTGCTTGACGGCGCAGAGCCCGATCTCCTGCTCCATCTGCACGAAGTAGGTGTTGACCGAGAGGGCCATCGCCTCCTTGAGCTCGTACGGGCCGACCTCGCGCGTGCTCTCGTTGGGGATGGTGCCTTCCTTCTTGCCCTTGCTCAGGTTCTTCCAGGTGCCGTCGCAGGTCTTCATCGTCGGCCAGTCCATCCGGTTCGGCGAGTCGTACTGCTGGGTGGGCGGCAGTCCGGCCTCCAGGGCGGCGGCGGCCACGATCGGCTTGAAGTTGGATCCGGGCTGGAAGCCGATGCCGCCGCCCATCGCCGAGTCCACGTTGAGGTTGACGACGGTCTGGTTCTGCTCCTTCGCCAGGCCGTACGGGCGGGTCTGGGCCATCGCCAGGATCTTGCCGGTGCCGGGCTCGACCATGGTCATCGCCGCCGAGACCGGGTCGGTGACGTACACCTTGGTGGAGACGGCGTTCTGCGAGGCGGCCTGCTTGTCCGGGTCCAGCGTGGTGTAGATGTTCAGGCCGCCGGTGTCCCAGAGCTTCTTGCGCTCGGCGGCGCTCTTGCCGTACACCGGGTCCTGCTTGACCACGTGACGCACGTAGTCGCAGAAGAAGCCCATCCCCGCCCGGGCGGTGATGCAACCGTTCTGCGGGTCCTTGTAGTTGAGGCCGAGCGGGGCCGCCTTGGCTTCCTTCGCCTGGTCCGCGGTGATGTGCTTGTTCTCCACCATCTTGTCGATGACGGTGTCCCGACGCTTCTGGGCGGCCACCGGGTGCAGCTTCGGGTCGTACAGGGAGGGGTTCTGCACCAGCCCGGCGAGCATCGCCGCCTCGGGCAGGGTGAGCTCCTTGGCGGACTTGCTGAAGTAGCGCTGGGAGGCGGCCTCGATGCCGTACGCCTGGTGGCCGTAGAAGGTGATGTTCAGGTAGTTGGTGAGGATCTGCTCCTTGGTGAGGTCCTCCTCCAGCTTGATGGCGTACCGGAGTTCCTGGATCTTGCGGCCGAGCGTCTTGCGCTGCGCCTCGCGGACCGCCACCGGGTCGTCGCCGGCCATCTCGACGTTGACGTTCTTCACGTACTGCTGGGTCAGGGTGGAGGCGCCCTGGACGGCGGCGCCGCTCTCGGCGTTCTTGGTGACCGCCCGCAGGACGCCCTTGAGGTCCACCGCGCCGTGCTCGTAGAAGCGGGCGTCCTCGATGTCCACCTGGGCCTGGCGGACCAGCGGGGACATCTGCTCGGCCGTCAGCACCGTGCGGTCGCGCTCGTAGACCTTGGCGATCAGACCGCCCTTGGCGTCGAAGATCTGGGTCGCCTGGGTCAACGGCGGGGCCTTGAAGTCGTCGGGGATGCTCTCGAAGCTCTCGGCACCGCTCTTCGCACCCAGTCCGACCGCGCCGGCCGCCGGGAGGATCAGGCCCGCCAGCAGCACACCGCCGAGCACACAGGAGCCGAGGTAGGTGGCCGCATGGCGCAGGATTCCGAGCGGGGTCTGACGGCGCCTCGGGCGCGGCACCCAGGTGTCGCCCGGGTCCGGGGAAGGTATGCGGCTCTTCGGTGACATAGTTCGAACATTAAGGCCGTGAAACCCCCTCGTGGGCAGCCTGTTGGCGAACTATTGTCACAAAATCGCGACAGCTTCGACTCATTTTCGGGGGTCGTACGGGGGTTCACGCGGGAGCAAGGGCCGTTCGTTCACAGCCGGTTGCCCCCGCGGACGGTGTCGTCGAACCTCAGCTCGCCGGGCAGAACACGTCGTCGGCCGGACGGCGGCCGGTCACCAGGTAGTCCGTCACCACCGTGTCGCCGCAGGCGTTTCCGTTCGCCAGGTAGACGTCGTGGCCGCCGGAGTCCACGGTGACCATCCGGGCGCGGTCACCGAAGGCCTCCCGCAGCTTGAGCGCGCCCCGGTACGGGGTGTTGGGGTCGCGCAGGTTCTGCGCCAGCAGGACGTTCGCCGGGCCGCGGCCGGTCACCCGGACCGGCGGCTCGGCCGGGGCGAACGGCCAGAACGCGCAGGGCATCACGTTCACCGGCATGCCTGCGGTGAGCGGCCGGGCGGCGCGGTCGGCGGCGACGTCCTTGGTGTAGGCGGCCGGATCGGTGGGCCAGCTGACGTCGTTGCACAGGGTGCCGGCCGAAGCGGCGATGTGGTTCTGCAGCACCTCGTCGGGCGCCGTCACCGGGGCGGGCAGCGGGCGGCGGCCCTGGGCGGCCAGCATCAGCCGGGCGAGGTCGGGGAACCTGGCGTCCGCGGCCAGGCTCTGCAGCATGGCCGCGCGCAGCCCGTTGCCGTCCAGCTCGGCCGGGTTGGCGCCGGGCCAGGGCAGCGGGGTGCGGTCCAGGCGGGTGGCGAGGTCCAGGAACAGCGGGCGGACCTGCTCCGGGGTGTCCGCGACGCGGTCCGGATTGCCGGGCGCCGAGGCCCACTTGGCGAAGTCCGGGAAGCGGTCCTCGGCGCCCTGGCCGTAGGCGGCGAGCCAGCCGCGGCCGACCCGCGACGGGTCCGGGTCGTCGTTGCTGTCGAGCACGATCCGGTCGGTGTGCGAGGCGAACATGGTGGCGTAGACGGCGCCCGCGTAGGTGCCGTACGAGGTGCCCCAGGCGGAGAGGCGGCGCTCCCCCAGGGCACGTCGGATGCTGTCGATGTCGCGGGCCTCGTTGGCGGTGGAGATGCTGCGCAGCACCGGGCCGCCGTTGCGGGCGCAGGCCTCGGCGAAGTGGCGGGCGCCGGCGAGGTTGCCGTCGATCGAGCCGTCGGCGGCGGGCCAGGGGCGGAGTTTGACCATCGCCAGGTCGGAGTGGTCCAGGCCGCAGCTGACCGGGGTGGAGCGGCCGACACCGCGCGGGTCGAAACTCACCAGGTCGAAGCGGTCCAGCACGGACTGCGGCAGCCGCTGGACCACGCTGCCGGGGCGGTCCAGGCCGTTTTCGCCGGGGCCGCCGGGGATGATCATCAGCACACCGTGGCGCAGGCCGGGTTTGGCGGTGGCGATCCGGGAGACGGCGACCGTGATCTGTTGGCCGCCCGGGTCGTTGTAGTCCAGGGGGACGTGAGGTCGGCGCACTGCTGGCGGGGGTCGCTCTGGCCCCCGCAGGCGGACCAGGCGAGGCGGACCAGGCCGGTGCGCTCCGGATCGGCGGCGGCGGGCAGGGCGGTGAGCGCGGTGACGGCGATGGCTGCGGCGGCGGTGGCGGCGGCGGTGCGTCGGATGGTGTTCGTCATGACCAAGAGTCTGCTGGGGCAGGTGACTTGGGCCCATGCGGGCAGCTGGCCGGTCGGGGGTGGGGTAATCCCCCGGCGTCGGGTGGACCCCGCGCCCGGCCGCGCCCGCTCGCGGCGTGCCCGCGGCCTGCCGACGGCGCGCCCACGGTTCGCGCCCTGCGGGGCGACGGCGGGCAGGACCCCGATGATTCGGAGGTCGCGGCGGATTCGACGCGGCGGCCGGAGAACTGAGGAGGCGTGAGGTGGCGGCAGGGACACTGGAGGACGAACGCGCGGGCGGCGAAGGCGCGTCGGTGGGGCACTCGCACGCCCACGGGCCGGCCGTGCCGGTCTCCGCGCACCTGCGCAAGGTGATCGCGGCGGTGCTGATCCCGTTCGCGGTGGCCGTGCTGGTCGGGCTGGTGGTGCTCTGGCCGGGCGGGGTCCCGGCCCACCCGCACACCGGGGCGGGCCTCGACCAGCACCTGCGCTCCAGCCCGCTGGACGCCGAGCGACACCTGCCGATGGGCGTGCTGGCCGGGCTGTTCGCGGCGATCGTGGTGCTGGTCGGGCGCTGGCGCGGGGTGGCCGCGCTGGTCGCACTGGTGATCAGCTTCGCGGTGCTGTCGCTGTTCATCCTGCCCGCCGTCCTGCGCGGCGAGGACCCGCTGCTGGTGGCGATCGTCGGCGCCGGCGCCATCATGCTGATCGCGCTCTACCTGTGCCACGGGCTCTCCGCCCGAACCTCGGTGGCGGTGCTCGGAACCCTGGTGTCACTGGTGCTGATCGGGGTGCTGAGCCTGATGTTCGCCTCCTGGGCGCACCTGACCGGGAACACCTCGGCGGAGACCGGGCTGGTCCACGAGCTCTACCCCGGGATCGAGATCCGCGGCCTGCTGCTGGCCGGCTTCGTGATCGGCTCTTTGGGCGTGCTCTTCGACGTGACGGTCACCCAGACCTCGGCGGTCTGGGAACTGCACCAGGCCGACCCGACGATGGGCGCCGGCAAGCTCTACCGGACGGGCATGCGGATCGGTCGCGACCACATCGCCTCGACCGTCAACACCCTGGTGCTCGCCTACGCGGGCGCCGCGCTGCCCTTGCTGCTGCTGTTCTCGATCGCGCACCGGGACGTGGTGTCGGTGGCCACCAGCGAGCTGGTGGCGGAGGAGGTCGCGCGCGCCCTGGTCGGCAGCATCGGGCTGGTCGCCTCGGTGCCGGTCACCACCGGGCTGGCCGCCCTGATCGCCGCCGCCGACCATCCTCGGGCGGCGGCGGGTCTCGCCGGGCGGCACGGGCACGCTCGGTAGGTCCTGACGGGTGGACGGAGGCGGTGCTCAGAGGCCGAGCAGGCCCGGGTCGGAGGCCAGGACGCGCAGCGGCTCGCGCGGGTCCGGGACCAGGCGGCGCTCCGCCAGGTCGAGGATGCCGCCGACGCCGGTGATCTCGGCGGCGAGCACACCGTCCTCGCGGACCAGCCTCTGCACCACGTGGAAGGTCTTGCCGTCCCGCCAGGAGAAGGCGCAGCTGATGTCCACCGAGTCGCCGGCGCGCAGCTCGCGCAGGTACTTGATCGTGGTCTCCAGGACGACCGGGCCGGCGCCCTTGCCCACCAGATCGGCCTGTCGGATGCCGGCGGCCCGGAGGTACTCCCAGCGGGCGTGCTCGGCGTACTGGAGGTACACGGACTGGTTCAAGTGGCCCTGGGTGTCGGTCTCATAGCCGCGGACGGTGACCCGCGTGGTGAAGTCCTGGTCTGTCATGCCCCGCACAGTACTCCGGGCGGTCGGGCGGCACCGCGTGTCGTCCGTCACCTGCCGGTTTCACGGGAGGGTGAGGATGCGCGGTCCGTCCTCGGTGACGGCGACGGTGTGCTCGATGTGGGCGGCCCGGCTGCCGTCGTTCGTGCGCAGGGTCCAGCCGTCCGGGTCGGTGGCGTAGTCGTCCCGGCCGCCCGCGGTGAGCATCGGCTCGATGGCCAGCACCAGGCCCGGACGCAGCGGGTAACCCCGGCCCGGACGGCCCTCGTTGGGCACGTGCGGGTCCTCGTGCATCCGGCGGCCGATGCCGTGCCCGCCGTAGCCGTCGGGCATCCCGTAGCGCCCGGCGCGGGCCACCTTGCCGACGGCGTGGGCGATGTCGCCGATCCGGTTGCCGACCACGGCGGCGGCGATCCCGGCCTCCAGGGCGCGCCGGGTGGCCGCGATCAGCTCGGTGTCCTCGGGGCGGGCGGCACCGACGGTGAAGCTGATGGCGGAGTCGCCGCACCAGCCGTCCAGCACGGCGCCGCAGTCGATGCTCACCAGGTCGCCGTCGCGCAGCCGGTAGCCGTCGGGGATGCCGTGCACGACGGCGTCGTTCACGGAGGCGCAGATGACGGCGGGGAACGGGACGGGCGCGAAGGACGGCCGGTAGCCGAGGAACGGCGAGGTCGCCCCGGCGGCACCCAGCACGCCCCGCGCCACCTCGTCCAGTTCCAGCAGGCTGACGCCGACCGCCGCATCGTTGCGCACGGCCGCCAGCGCGTTGGCGACGACCCGCCCGGCCTCGCGCATCGCGGCGAGGGCGGCGTCCGACTTGAGTTCGACCATGGTGAACCACTCCCCTGGATCCAATTCTTATACCGGTATTTGTATCACGGTCGAGAGATGGCACGCCTCCTCCCGAACGGATCGCGCCGGCGGGTACCGGGGGCGGTGGGCTTGATCGGGCGGTCGGACGTCGCGGACCCGGCGAAGATCCGCCGGACAGGGCCTAGACTCGGCGCCATGGTGAGGACTCCGCTGACCCCGTGGGAGCGCGAGCGTGGGGAGCGCTTCGGGGCGCTGCTGCGTGAGGCGCGTGGTGAGCGCAGCATGGTCGAGGTGGCGGCGGTGGCCGGTGTCTCGGCGGAGACGCTGCGGAAGATCGAGACGGGTCGGGCGCCGACACCGTCCTTCTTCACCATCGCGGCGCTGGCCTACGCGCTGGACCTCTCACTGGACGAGCTGGCGGGCGCCTGCGCGCCGCCCGAGGACGGCGAGGCGATCTCCGCCTAGCGACTACGACGGCGGCGGCCCGCCGGGCGGGCCGCCGCCGAGAGGCCGGACCGGTCAGCCGACCGAGCTGTTGTAGCTCTCGATCGCGGGCTGGAGCTCCTTGGCCGCGTCCGCGAGCGCCTGCTGGGCGGTCTTGCCGCCGGCGATGGTCTGCTCGATGGCGGTCTCCACGCCCTTGCGGGCCTGCGGCATCACGCCGAGCAGGCAGCCGGCCGTGGCCGGGGTGGGCTTGGTGGCCTTGAGCTGGTCGACGGCGGTCTGGAACTGCGGGTACTTGGCCACCCACTCCTTGTCCTTGGGGTCGTCCAGGGACTTCGTGTTGACCGGGAAGTAGCCGGTGCCGGTGTGCCAGGCGGCCTGCTGCTCGGGGGCGGTCAGGAACTTCTCGAACTCCCAGGCGGCGCGCTTCTCGGCGTCCGAGTGGCCGGGTCCGCTGATCCACAGCGAGGCGCCGCCGATCACCGGACCGCCCTGGTCGGCGGCGGTGACCTTGGGGAAGGCCGCGGTGCCGACGCCGAACTTGGCGGCCTCGGTGTAGCCGCGCAGCACGCCGGTGGACTCCAGGTGCATCGCGACCGTACCGGCCTTGAAGGCGGCCTGGGCGTCGTCGGTGACCCGGCCGGTGTTGGCCGCGTAACCGCCCTTGACCAGGTCGGCCCACCACTGGACGATCTGCGCGCCCTGGGCGGAGTCGAACACGACCTTGCCCGCCTTGTCGCTGCGGCCGTTGTCGTGGTCGCAGTACATCGTGCCGGACTCGGCGAGCAGCTCCTCGACGAACCAGCCGTAGATCGCGGCGCCGAAGCCGTAGCGGACGGTCTTTCCGTCGGCGTCCTTCTTGGTCAGCTTCTTGGCCATGTCGGCCAGCTCGCCCAGGTCCTTGGGCGGCTGCGCCGGGTCGAGGCCGGCCTCCTTGAAGGCGTCGGTGTTCAGGTAGAGCAGCGGCATCGAGGAGTTGAACGGCATCGAGACCAGCTTGCCACCGGCCGAGTAGTAGTTGCGGATGTTGGGGTCGAGGTCGGCCAGCGAGTAGCCGTCCTTGTCCACGAAGGCCTGGGCGGGGACGGTCTGCTTGGAGTCGATCATGAAGCGGGTGCCGATGTCGTAGACCTGCACGAGGGCGGGGGTGCCCTTCTGCTGCACCGAGGCCTTGTACTTGGCGACCAGCTCGTCGTACTTGCCCTGGAACTCGGCCTTGACCTCGATCTTGCCCTGGTGGGCCGCGTTGAACTGGCTGACCAGCCCGTTCAGCACGTCGGCGTTCTTGCCGGTCATGGAGTGCCAGAACTCGACGGTGGTGACGCCCGAGGCCTGGTCGAGCGCCTGGGCGCCGGGGGCGGCGGCGTCGGAGGAGCCGCCCAATCCGGAGCCGGAGCCGGAGGAACTGCAGGCGGTCAGGGACAGGCCGGCCACCAGCAGGGCCGCGAGCGCGCGCGCACTCTTCTTCACGAGGGTTCTCTTTCTTTCCGGAAGCGGGACAAACGATCCAGCGGGCGGCGGGTCAGCGGACGGCGCCCGCGGTGAGGCCGCGGACGATGAAGCGCTGGCCGAAGACCACCAGGGCGAGGGTGGGCAGCAGGGAGAGCACGACACCGGCCAGGATCAGGCCCGGGTCGGCCATCTCGGAGTCGCGCAGCGAGGTGAGGCCGATCTGCAGGGTCTGCATGTTCGCCGTGCGGGTGATGATGAGCGGCCAGAAGTACTGGTTCCAGGCGGACAGGAAGACGTAGATCGACAGCGCCGCCAGGGCCGGCTTGTTGAGCGGGACGACGATCCGCCACAGGAAGCGCCAGTGCCCGGCGCCGTCGATCCGGGCTGCGTCGCGCAGTTCGCCGGGCAGCTGCCGGAAGGCCTGGCGCAGCATGAAGGTGCCGAAGCCGGAGGCGAGGAAGGGCAGCACCAGGCCGAAGTAGGTGTTGCCGAGGCCCCAGTCCGACAGCGTCAGGTAGTTGGGGATGATGATGGCCTCCCACGGGACCATCAGCGTGGCCAGGAACACCCCGAACACCGCGGCCCGTGCCTTGAGCGGCAGGAAGACGAAGGCGTACGCGGCCAGGATCGAGGTGAACAGCTGGGCGAGGGTGATGGCGGTGGCGACGATCGCCGAGTTGGCGTACTGGCGGGCCAGCGGGATCGTGTCCACGGCGCCGGAGAAGTTCCGCCCGGTGATCGAGTGCGGCACCAGCGCCGGCGGATAGGAGGAGAGTTCGGACGGGTCCATGAAGGCGCCGACGATCGCGTAGTACACCGGGAAGGCCACGGTGACCACGGCGACGGCGAGCAGCAGGTAGACGGCGGCCCGGCCGAGCAGGTCGCGCGGGGAGCGCCCGGCGAGCACCCGGGTGCGCGGGCGGGGCGCTTCGGTCTCACTGACGATGGTGGTCATGCGTAGTGCACCTTCCGCTCCAGGACGCCGAACTGGACGGCCGTGCAGGCGAGGACGACCACGAGCAGCACCACGGCCTGGGCGCTGGCCGTGCCGAAGTCGCTGGAGTTGTAGGCGAAGGCCTTCTCGTAGACGGAGTAGACGAGGGTCCGGGTCGCGCCGTCCGGCCCGCCCTTGGTGAGGATGTGGATCTGGCCGAAACTCTGCAGTGCGTGGACGGTGGAGACCACGGTCAGGAAGAACAGGTTCGGGCCGAGCATCGGGACGGTGATCGAGCGGGCCAGCCGCAGGCCGGAGGCGCCGTCGATGCGGGCCGCCTCGACGACCTCCCCGGGGATCGAGCCGATGCCGGCGGACAGCACCAGCACGTTGTAGCCGAGGTTCATCCAGATCGTGGTGACGGCCACCGAGACCAGCGCGTACCGGGAGTCGGTGAGCCAGCCGACCGGGCCGAGGCCGACGTGCGAGAGCAGGCCGTTGAGCACCCCGCTGGCGGGGTTGAAGAACACCGCGAAGACCACCGAGGCGCTGGCCACCGAGAAGGCGAAGGGCAACGCGAAGGCGGAGCGGAGCAGCCGTACACCGCGGATCCGGTTCTCCAGCAGCAGCACCAGCACCAGCGCGCCGAGCACTCCGGGCACCACGGTGAGCAGGGTGAACAGCGCCGTGGTGACCAGCGTCCGGCCGAAGTCGGCCGAGCCGAGCAGGTCGGTGTAGTGCTTCGTCCCGACGTAGCGGGAGGGCGCGCCGAAGAGGTCGTTGGCGTGCCCGCTCAGGTAGACGGTCCGGCCCAGCGGGTAGCCGATGAAGAGGATGAACACCACCAGGGAGGGCAGCAGGAAGGCCCAGGCGAGCCCGTGTTCGCCCCAGTGCCCTCCCCGATGTGGTCGTGGGCGGCGTCCCGGCAGGGGCGCGGTGTGCGGTGCGGTCGGCATCGGTTGCGCGTCCGCCTTTCGTGTGTCGGTTCCGGCCGAAACCGTGTCTTGCCCGAACGACGGCGCGGAAACCCCGCGGTGATCAGCGGGTGTCCCCGGACTTACGCGTTCGCGTCAAATTCGGCCGGTCGTGCGCTGACGAGGGTTCGGCCCCGGGGCGCTGTCAGCGGGATGTCGTACCGTGCGCGGGTGAACGACACGGATTTCGACATGCGGGCCGCGATGGCCGAAACCCTGCGCGGCCGCGAGGGCGCCTGGGCACTCGTCAGGGGCTTCGCCGCGCACTGGGGCGAGCCGCTGGCGGCGGCCGACGGTTACACCGACGCCGAACTCGACGCGGCCGAGCGGCGGCTCGGGGTGCGGCTGCCGGCGGCGCTGCGCGAGGCGTACCGGCTGTTCGGCCGCCGGGCCGATCTCACCAGCAGCCAGGACGTGCTGCTGACGCCGGACGAGCTGTACGTGCTGGACGGCGCGCTGGTGTACCGGGCGGAGAACCAGGGCTGCGCGCACTGGGGCGTGCTGCTGGGCGACCTGGAGCGGGAGGACCCGCCGACGGTGGTCCGGCCGGACCTGGCGGACAAGTCGCAGGAGAGGTGGGAGCCCTGGGAGGAGCGCTTCTCGACGGCGGCGGCGGTGATGGCGATGACGGAGAAGCTGCTGGAGGACCACGAGCTGACCGACTTCGTCGAGTCCGACAGTGAACTTCCCGACGATTTCCGGGAGTTGCCCGCACTCGGCCGGGGCTGCCGCTGGCACGAGGGGCCGGACGTGCTGATCGGGGTGGTCGAGGAGGCCTGGATGATGGCCCGGGCACGGACCCCGGAGGCGCTGGAAGCGCTCTACGAGGCCGTGCCCGGGGACTGGCGGAACAGCTGAGCCCGGCCGATCAGGCGCTGATGCCCCCGTCCAGCACCAGGTCGGCGCCGACGGTGTAGCCGGCCTCCGGCGAGGCGAGGTGCAGCACCGCGGCGGCGATCTCCGCCACCGAGCCGGAGCGGCCGACCGGCACCTCGGCCTTCATCCGCTCGGTCTTGTCGTCGGCGCTCTCGCCGGGCCGGCTGGACATCGGGGTGTCCACCGGGCCGGGGCTGACGGTGTTGATTCGCACGCCCTCGCCGATGTGGTCGCGGGCGGCGGCCCGGGTGAGCGCGGTGACGGCGGCCTTGCTGGCCGCGTAGGCCCCGACGCCCTCGATCCGCTTGTGGGCGCCCAGGTTGGAGGAGACGTTGACGATCGCGCCGCCGCCGTGGGCCCGCATGTGGCCGATCTGGTGCTTCATCGCGAGCAGGGTGCCGGTCACGTTGATCTCGAACACCCGCCGGAAGTCGGCCTCGTCGATCTCGGCGACCGGACCGGGCGCGCCGAACACCCCGGCGTTGTTGACGGCGACGTCCAGCCCGCCGAACTGCTCGACGGTCTCCCGGACCAGCCGGGCGGCGTCCTGACTGTCCGTCACATCGCCGGTCAGCGCGACGGCCTTGCCGCCGGCCCGCTCGATCAGCTCGACGGTCTCGGCCAGCGGCCCGGCGCTGCGCCCGGCGACGGCGACCCGGGCGCCCTCCTGGGCGAAGGCGAGCGCGATGCCCCGCCCGATACCGCTGCCGCCGCCGGTGATCAGGACGGACTTGTCGGCGAAACGCGTGGTCATGGTGTGAACTCCTTGATCCGAGTGGTGCGTTCTGATGCGGTGATGGTGGTTCGGGGCAGGCCGGCGACCGCCAGGGCGGTGAGTGCCAGCCCGGCGGCAGCGGCCGCGAAGGCCGCGGCGTAGCCGCCGACGACGCTCGGGCGGGTGGCGGCGAGGGCCATCAGGACGGCCAGGCCTGCGGTGGGGCCGAGTTCCATGGCGGTGTTGAAGACGCCCGCGGCCAGGCCGGTCCGTTCGGGGGCCACCCCGCCGGTGGCCAGGACGGCCGCTCCGGCGAAGGAGGCGGCGGCTCCGGCGGGCAGCAGGAGCAGTCCGGGCAACAGGGCGGTGGCGTAGTGGCTGCCGGGGGCCAGTCCGGCCAGCAGGCCGAGTCCGCCGGCCGCGGCGGCGAGGCCGCCGGCGGTCACCGGCACCGGTCCGTACCGCAGGACCAGCGGCCCGGCCAGGCGGCCGGCCAGCAGCAGGGCGGCCGCGTACGGCAGGAAGGCCGCGGAGGTGGCGGCGGCGCTCCAGCCGCGCAGCTGCTGGAGGTAGAGGGAGAGCAGGACGAAGGTCAGCGCGGTGCCGGCGGCGGTCGCCATGACGGCTGCCAGCGCGGTGGCGCGGCGCCGGTCGGCCAGGAAGCCGGGCGGCAGCAGCGGGTCGGCGGTGCGGCGTTCGACTCCGGTGAAGGCGAGCAGCAGGGCGAGTGCGGCGGCCAGCGGCGCGAGTACCTCGGGGGCCCGCCAGCCGTGCTCGGTGGACGCCACCAGGGCGTAACTGCCCGTGCAGACACCGGCGGTGGCGAGGACCGCGCCGCGCAGGTCCAGGGCCGGCCGGCGTCCGAGGGGTGCGGCGGCGGGCAGCGCGGCGGAGCGCACGAGGCCGAGGAGGGCGGCCAGGACGGGGACCGTGAACAGCCACCGCCAGGAGACCGCGGCGGCGACCGCCCCCGACACCACACTGCCGACCGTCGCGCCGAGCACCGAGAGGCCGCCCCAGGTGGCCATCGCCCGTCGGTAGGCGGCGGGTTCGGGGTGGAGCACCCGGACCAGCGCGACCGCCGCCGGGGCGGTGAGGGCGGCGCCGGCGCCCTGGACGAAGCGGCTCGCCAGCAGGACGGGGTAGTCGGGTGCGAGGGCGCAGGCGATCGAGGCGCCGCCGAACAGCAGCAGGCCGGTGCGGAGCGTCCGGCGGCCGCCGTGCCGGTCGGTCAGCCGTCCGCCGAGCAGCAGCAGGGAGCTGAAGGAGAGTCCGTAGGCGGCGCTCAGCAGCAGCAGGCCGGACGGGCCGAGCCCGAACTCCCGGGCCACCAGTGGCAGCGGCACGGTGAGGATCATGATCGTGAAGATCAGGACCGCCTGGACGACGCCGAGCAGCGCGAAGCCGGACCGGCCGACCGTGGCGACACTCATGAAACCCCCCGACAAATCTATAGAGACCGCTCGGTCCAGAATGAGGACAGCAGAAGACACCGAGGCCTGATGGGCCCGGCGTCAGTCCAGCAGCACCAGCGCCTGCTCGGCGGCGTCCCGCGCGCGGGTCCCGCCGTCGGCGGCCTTGCCGACGACCCGGATCCCCTGCATGAGCACCACCAGCATCCGGGCCAGCGCCCGCGGCTCCCGGTCGGCGGGCAGTTCGCCCTGCGCCCGGGCCCGCAGCAGGGCCGAGGTCAGCGCGGTCTCCAGGTGGTCGAGGCTGGCCTCGACCCTGCGGGCGGCCGCCGGGTCGTGCGGGGCGAGTTCGACCGCGGTGTTGGTGACGAAGCAGCCGCGTTTGCGGTCCTCCTCCCCCGCCTCCGCGTACCGGCGCACCAGGGCCCGTACGGCCGGCAGCACCGGGCCGGGCTGGGACAGGTCGTTCAGCCGGTCCGGGTCCTGCTGCTCGCTGTAGCGCTCCAGCGCGCGCAGGTACAGCTCGCGCTTGCTGCCGAAGGTGGCGTAGATGCTGGCCCGGGCGATGCCGAGCCCCTCGACCAGGTCAGCCATCGAGGTGGCCTCGTAGCCGCGCCGCCAGAACAGCTCCAGGGCCGCCTGCAGCGCCGCGTCCGGGTCGAATTCCTTGGTTCGCGCCATGGGAGGAACGCTAGACCTTTCCGGACCGAACGGTCAAGAAAGGCCACTGGCCGCTTCCTGCCGGGTACAGCCGGAGGCCCGGACGGCCGAACCGGCCGCCTGGTCGACCTCGACGGTCTGACGGTCAGCCCTCGGCGAGGTGCCGCTCGACCGAGGCGACCTTGGCGGTGAGGCCGTCGGTGACCCCGGCCCGGTCGTCGATCTTGATGACCGTACTCACCCGGTTGCTGTAGGGCTTCACCGCCTCGATCGCCGCCCTGATCACCGGCATCACCTCGTCCCACTCCCCCTCGATGCTGGTGAACATCGCGTCCGTGCGGTTCGGCAGCCCGCTCGCCCGGACCACCCGGACGGCGGCGGCCACCGCTTCCCCCACGTCCTCGCCCATCCCCAGCGGGGTCACCGAAAAGGCTGCGATCACGGCTCTGCGCTCCTTTGCACACCCGACTTGACGTCCGAACGTCCGACTTGACGCCCGACGGCACTGGTCGCGGCCCGGACCGGATCCGGGCCGCGACCAGGCTATCCGGGGCGCTGATCAGGCGACCGTCGGCAGCGGCGGTTCGACGGCCAGCGGCTCGCTGGAGCGGGCGCGGTGCTGGGCCGCCCAAGAGGCGAGGGCCAGCGTGCAGGCGTGGTCCAGGTGGCGCAGCCCGGACCAGTCCAGTTCCACCGGCCGGTCGTCCGGCAGCCGTTCCAGGGTGTCCAGCAGCCGGGGCAGCCGCAGGAAGGTGGCGTTGCCGCTGAGCCGCACCCGGTGCAGCGGCCGGCCGGTCGGCAGCACCAGTTCCTCCACGGCGATCTGCAGGTGCGAGGTCTGCCAGGCGGACTTGGCCACCGCCAGCCCGATGCCGATCAGCACCCCCTCGAACAGGTCGGTGGCGATGATCGCCGCCGCCGTCACCCCGAGCACCAGCGCCTCGCCCCAATGCCCGCGGCACAGCCCGGCGATCCGGCGCAGCGGCACCAGCTTGGCGCCCGCGTGGACGAGGACGGCGGCCAGCGCGGTGAGCGGGACCAGCCCGAGCACGCCGGGCAGCAGCGCGGTGAACAGCAGCAGCCAGAGCCCGTGCAGGAAGCGCGAGGCCTTGGTGCGGGCGCCCGCCTGGACGTTGGCCGCGCTGCGCACGATCACCGCGGTCATCGGCAGCGCGCCGAGCAGCCCGCAGACGGTGTTGCCGAGGCCCTGGGCGGTGAGCTCGCGGTCGTAGTCGGTGCGCGGGCCGTGGTGCATCCGGTCGACGGCGGCGGCGCTGAACAACGTCTCCGCGGAGGCGATCAGCGTGAAGGCGACGACGGTGCCGAGCCCGGCGGTGCCGGCCAGCGCGCCCAGCGAGTCGCGTTCGGGCAGGTGGACGACGTCGAGCAGGCCGGCGACCCGGACCCGGGCCACCGGCAGGTCGGCCGCGGCGGTGACGGCGGCGGCCAGGCCGACCGCGGCCAGCGGCGCGGGGACGGTACGGGCCGGCCGCCCGGGCAGGTGCTTCCAGGCGACGAGCACCAGCAGGGTGCCCAGGCCCAGGGCGACGGCGCTCGGATTGGCCGCGGCGGTGGCCGCGTCCGTCAGCAGGGCGGGCACCCCGGTGATCTTCTCCGGGCCGGTGGCGGGGGCACGGCGGTCGGCGAGCGCGTAGAGCTGGCCGAACAGCAGGGTCAGCCCGATGCCGGCCAGCATGCCGTGCACCACGGAGGCGGACATCGCCCGGAACCAGCGGCCGAGTCGCAGAGCGCCCATGGCCAGCTGGAGCAGGCCGGTGCCGAGTACCAGCAGGCCGAGCGCCCCGGCGCCGAAGCGCTGGACGGCGTCGGCGACCAGCACGGTCAGCCCGGCGGCGGGCCCGCTGACCTGGAGGCTGCTGCCGGGCAGCGCGCCGACGACCAGGCCGCCGACGATGCCGGTGACCAGGCCCAGTTCGGCCGGGACCCCGGAGGCGACGGCCACCCCGACGCAGAGCGGGAGGGCGACCAGGAACACCACCAGCGAGGCGGGCAGGTCCTGCCGCCAGGGGACGGCGCGCAGCGCGACGAGCGGGGGCCGGCGGCGGCCCGGCGGGGCGTTCTTCCGGGGGCGGCCCGGCGGGCTCTTGGGCCGGCGCGGCGGTCGGTTCACCCGGTCACCGCCGGGGGTCGGGCAGGGGTGCAGCGCATGGGGACGTTCCTTCCGCGCGCCCGCCGCTGCGGGCACGCCGTGACAGGGCCAGAAGTGGCAAGGGCCGGAAGTGGCAAGGCCGAGAGCAGAAGGGCAGGGAGCGGCACGGCCGGAACCGGCGAGGAGCGGCAAGGAGGAGACGGGGCGAAGAGACGGTGAGGACCGCACGGTGGGGGGCGACAGCGGTACGGCCGCGCGTCCGGACGGACCGGAGGGCGGCAGCGGGTGTCGGGTCGGTGCGGCCAGGGGGTGCGGTGCGTCCTCCGCTCGGGTGCGGCGGACCGGGCGCGCTGGTCCAGGAGGGGACCGCCGGCGGGTTCCCCTGCTCCCCGGCGCTCCCAAACCCCCCCCGCCGCGGCCTCAGTTGGACGTCACGGGCCCGGCGTGCCACCGACGGTACCCAGGTCGGCGGGACGGGCCGACCTCGGGCACCGTCCCTTCACCCGCCTTGCACACCGGGTGCGCTTTCCGGGCCGGAACGTCCGCCTCCCCGGGCACACCAGCGCGAACACAGCTCAGACGTACGAGCCCTCGCCGCTCGGCCACCCCCGCCCGGCACCCCACCCCACCCCACTTCCACATTCTGTTGAAATCCCCCTTGACGCTCCGACGGCCCGACCCTACCTTGTTTCCACATACAGAAACCGTTCTTCCGTATGGTGGAATTCAGGAGATGAGCCCTCCGAGCCACTGCGGGCCGACGCAGGAGAGACCCGATGCCTCGTATGACAGCCGCCCGCGCGGCCGTGGAGATCCTCAAGCTCGAAGGCGTTGAGGTCGCCTTCGGCGTGCCGGGCGCCGCCATCAACCCCTTCTACGCCGCCCTCAAGGCCTCGGGCGGGATCAAGCACACCCTGGCCCGGCACGTCGAGGGCGCCTCCCACATGGCCGAGGGCTACACCCGCGCCAAGGCCGGCAACATCGGCGTGTGCATCGGCACCTCGGGCCCGGCCGGCACCGACATGATCACCGGCCTGTACTCGGCGATCGCCGACTCCGTCCCGATCCTGTGCATCACCGGCCAGGCGCCCGTCGCCCGGCTGCACAAGGAGGACTTCCAGGCCGTCGACATCGCCTCGATCGCCAAGCCCGTCACCAAGGCCGCGACCACCGTCCTGGAGGCCGCCCAGGTCCCCGGCGTGTTCCAGCAGGCCTTCCACCTGATGCGCTCCGGCCGCCCGGGCCCGGTCCTGATCGACCTGCCGATCGACGTCCAGCTGACCGAGATCGACTTCGACCCGGAGGCCTACCAGCCGCTGCCGGTCTACCGGCCGACCGCCAACCGGATCCAGATCGAGAAGGCCATCGCGCTGCTCCAGGAGTCCGAGCGCCCGCTGATCGTGGCCGGCGGCGGCGTCATCAACGCCGACGCCTCCGAGCTGCTGCTGGAGTTCGCCGAGCTGACCGGCGTCCCGGTCGTCCCGACCCTGATGGGCTGGGGCATCGTCCCGGACGACCACGAGCTGAACGCCGGCATGGTCGGCCTGCAGACCTCGCACCGCTACGGCAACGAGAACTTCCTCGCCTCCGACTTCGTCCTCGGCATCGGCAACCGCTGGGCCAACCGCCACACCGGCGGCCTGGACGTCTACACCGCGGGCCGCAAGTTCGTCCACGTGGACGTCGAGCCGACCCAGATCGGCAAGATCTTCGCCCCCGAGCTCGGCATCGCCTCCGACGCCAAGGCCGCCCTGGAGCTGTTCGTCCAGGTCGCCGAGGAGCTCAAGGCCGCCGGCCGGCTCAAGGACCGCAGCGAGTGGGCCGCCTCCACCCAGGAGCGCAAGGCCAAGCTGCAGCGCCGCACCCACTTCGACAACGTGCCGCTCAAGCCGCAGCGCGTGTACGAGGAGATGAACAAGGCCTTCGGCCCGGAGACGCGCTACGTCACCACCATCGGCCTGTCGCAGATCGCCGGCGCCCAGATGCTGCACGTCTACAAGCCGCGCCACTGGATCAACTGCGGCCAGGCCGGCCCGCTCGGCTGGACCATCCCGGCCGCGCTCGGCGTCGCCACCGCCGACCCCGAGGGCCAGATCGTCGCGCTCTCCGGCGACTACGACTTCCAGTTCATGATCGAGGAGCTGGCGGTCGGCGCCCAGCACCGGATCCCGTACGTCCACGTCCTGGTGAACAACTCCTACCTGGGCCTGATCCGTCAGGCACAGCGCAACTTCGACATCGACTTCCAGGTCAAGCTGGAGTTCGAGAACATCAACGCCCCCGAGCTGGGCGTCTACGGCGTGGACCACGTCAAGGTCGCCGAGGGCCTGGGCTGCAAGGCGATCCGGGTCACCGAGCCCGAGGGTCTGCTGCCCGCGTTCGAGGAGGCCAAGAAGCTGGCCGCCGAGTTCCGCGTCCCGGTCGTGGTCGAGGCCATCCTGGAGCGGGTCACCAACATCTCGATGGCCGCCGCCGACATCGACAAGGTCAACGAGTTCGAGGAGCTCGCCACCCTCCCCGAGCACGCGCCGACCGCGATCAAGCCGCTGGCCCTCTGACCGGTCGGCACTCCGACCCCGTCGGGATGCGGGGGCGTACGAGCCGCTCCGTACGCCCCCGCGCAGGCGGAACACCGGCGGGGCCGCAACGGTTGAGCCGTCCGGGGCCGCTACCGTGTGCCCGGGCGACACCCCCTGCCAACCTGCCGAAAGGACCACCACCGTGAGCCTGTACGACATCCCGCTGCGCACCCTCGCCGGCGAGGCCGCATCCCTGGCCGACTACAAGGGCAAGGCGCTGCTGATCGTCAACGTCGCCTCCAAATGCGGCCTGACCCCGCAGTACACCGGCCTGGAGAACCTCCAGAAGCGCTACGCCGGGCGCGGGTTCACCGTGCTGGGCTTCCCGTGCAACCAGTTCGCCGGGCAGGAGCCGGGCAGCGCCGAGGAGATCCAGAGCTTCTGCTCCACCACCTACGGCGTGACCTTCCCGCTGTTCGAGAAGATCGACGTCAACGGTGCCGACCGGCACCCGCTGTACCAGCGGCTGACCGAGGTGGCCGACGCCGAGGGCCAGGCCGGGGACGTCGGCTGGAACTTCGAGAAGTTCCTGATCTCGCCGGACGGCACCGTCGTCGCGCGTCTGCGTCCGCGCGTCGAGCCGGAGTCGGACGAGCTGATCGCCGCGATCGAGGCCGTGCTGCCGGCCTGAGCACACGCGCGACGAAGGCCCGGGGCTCTCAGCTCCGGGCCTTCGCGCTCGCGCACGCTCGGAAACCCAGCCCGGGATCTCCTCGGGGCGGGGCTCCGCACCTAACCGAGCGCCGGAGGGTGCTCGGCCGGACGGCGTCCCCAGGCCGAGATCAGCGGCGCGAGTGTCAGGTCGAGTTCGCCCGCGTGGATGGCGGCCAGGTGCGCGTCGATCTCGGCGTCGTCGGTCAGGCCGGCCGCGAGCAGCTCGCCGCGCACGTGCCGGATGGTCGCCGCCTCCAGCCGGTCGCAGGCCGGCCCGCCGACCGGGAAAGTGCCCGCCGCGGCGACATCGACCAAGCCGGCCTCACGCAGTGCCCGCGGCAGGGTCCGGCCGTAGCGCAGGTCCGCGCCGCGTCGCTTCAGCAGCTCCCGGACCGCGTCGCGCAGCCGGTTGGCCCGCCGCTGCGCGGGGCCGCTGTCGTCCAGGCACGCCAGTGGCTGCAGAGCGGTGTCGGCGTCCTCGACCAGCAGCCAGCCGCCGGGCCGCAGCGCTGCCGCCATCGTGGCCAACGCGCGGGCCCGGTCGGGTACATGGACCAGCACGAGCCGGGCGTGCACCAGATCGAACGTCCCCGGCTCCGGGGGCGGATCAGCGGCGACGTCGTGCTGGCGCACCTCGTACCCGTCACCCGCCTTCAGCCACGACGGGTCGATGTCCGTGGCCAGCACGTACCCGGTCGGACCGACGGCCGCCGCGAGCGCCTCCGGGATACCGGGGCCACCGGCCCCCACTTCCCAGCAGCGCGAGCCGGCCCCGACCCCCAGTCGATCGACGTGCCCGCGCGTCACACCGTCGAACAGCTCGGCCAGCCAAACGAATCGCTCGCCCGCCTCGGCGCGCGCGTTGTCCAGCAGGTACCCGCGGGCGGGAGCGGACTCTCCGCCGAGCGCGGTGGTCCCGTCTGTCGGATCCGGTCGGCCACCGACGTGCGGCGGGCGGGGCGTGGAAGTCATGACTACATGGTCAACCTTCCCGGGTCACCAGCGCCACGACGACGGGAGAGGGATGTCTCACACAGCCGGCGAACCCCGCACGTCCTACAGGCTTCCCACCCGACAGACCGTCATGAACGCGACACCATCCGACTGCACCGAAGCTCTGGAAGGCCCACACAGGGAAGACGGTTTCCAGCGGTCGTTGCAGATCGAGGGCCCGGACCGCTCAGCGGTCCGGGCCCTCGTCGTCTCCTGGCCGCCGTTTTCCGTCAGCTGGACCGGCTCCACGTCGCCATCTGCTCCCGGAAGGTCGGGCAGCTGACGATGTCCGTCTTGCCGCACTGGAGGGCATGGGTCAGGAGCTGGTGGGCGTGGTCGAGGTCGACCATGCGCTGCTCGATCTCGGCGACCTTGGCGCGGATCACCGCCTGCCTGCGCGGCTGGTCCTGCTGGAACTCCCTGACCTCGGCCAGACTCAGCCCGGCTTGCTGGAACTTGCGTAGCAGCACGATCCGCTCTGCGGCCTGCGGCGGATAGCGTCGCTGCCCACTCTGACGTTCGGGCGCGGGCAGCAGACCGTGGCGTTCCCAGAACCGGATGGCCGACGCGGGAACGTTGGTGATCTCGGAAAGCTGGCCGATCGTCATGCGCATGCTCCGCCAATCCTCTTTCTCTCGTCGTTCGTCGTCTCTTCGCGCCAGCCTGACGCTTGACTTGAACCTTAGTTCAAGTCGCAGAGTGGCTGGCACGTGCAGCAGCGGCGAACCGGCCGCCGCTGACAGGGAATTGGGAGATGAAGAGATGACAGACGCACCAGAAGTGAAGAACCGGGCCCACCAGCTCGTCGAGGCTGCCCGGCAGCTCTTCGCAGCCGGGGTGATGTCACACTCCGGGCACGCCAACCTGAGCGTCCGGCTCGACGCCGACCGCTTCCTGTTGACCCCGGGGTTCGTCCGCGACCTGGAGCCCCACCACCTGGCGACCGTCGGTCTCGACGGGCAGGTCCTCGAAGGAGAACTGCGCTCCGTCAGCGCCGAGATCATCACCATGCACAGCGTCGTCTACCGCGCCCGCCCGCACGTGGGCGCGATCATCCACACCCACTCACCCGCCGCGACGGCCTTCGCGGTGGCCCACCGGCCGCTGCCGTGCCGCACCGAACCGATGCTCCGCTTCGGACAGCCCGAGGAGGTACCGGTGGTGCCCTGGGGCCCGCGTGGGTCGGACGTGTCGGTCCGGGGCGTCGCCGACGTCCTGGAACGACGCCCGACGACGTCCGCGGTCCTCCTGGCCAACCACGGGCTGCTGGTGTTCGGCCCGGACGCGTCGGCCGCCGCCCACCTCGTCGTGGCGATCGAGGAAAGCGCCGAGGCCGAGATCGCCGCTGCGGCCATCGGCGGGGCCGTGGACTTCCCCGATGGCGCCCTGGAGGCCGTCCGGGCCTCGATCGCACGGGTCTCGTCGTGACCGACCACACCTTCACCGAGCGTTCCGAAGTCCTGCGGGCTCGCTACCGCACGACGCTCGGAGCCGTCCCTCGCGCAGTGGAGGACCGTCTGCGGGTGGCCCAGGCCTTCGACCGGCTCCCCACGGAGGAGGCGTTCACGGCCCTGCGCCACATCGTGCTGGCCGACAGCCCACTCGGCGGCCGAGTGCAACAGCTTGTCCACTTCGGGCAGTTGCTGGCTCTCGGCCGGGCAGAACCGGCCCGGATCCACGCCCGGGGAGCACTCCACGCGGGCGCCGGCATCGCCGACCTCATCGGAGTCGCCGAGACCGCGCTCATCACCTCGGGCACGCCGGCCTACGCGCTCGGCATCGAGATCATCGTCGAACTCCTGCAGGACGACGACGGCCAGGTCGGCTGACCACCGAAACACGGGTGGCGCTTACGGGCATCGATCCGCCGACCCCGCCGGAACGAGCACGGACGCCGGCGGACAAGGTTCGGGAGAATTGGAAAGCGCGCTGGGGGCAACCCCTCGCGAGTTCGAATCTCGTGTCCGCCGCCATGGCTGACCAGCCATAACGACGGCCCGGACCGCTCAGCGGTCCGGGTCTTCGTCGTCTCCTGGTTGCGGTTGAACCCCGACCGATTCTCGGACTGCGGGACTGTCCTGAGTCAGGCAGCTACAGCCTGAAGGAGGTCCCGAACATCGCCACTGTCGGGACGAACGGGAGGGGGCCGCTCGTCCTGACCCCGAAGGCCCAGGCGACACTGCGTGACCTCGAGAGTGGAGCGTGACGGCGGACCCGGAAACCGCCCGGGCAACAACGCTCCGGAAGAGACCCGACGTCACGCGCGAAGCTCAGCCCCTGGATGCCGCTCGCCGGGCCGCCGTCGTGCCCCGCCACCGGGCGCGGTACGCGGTGGGGGTGAGCTGGACCCGGCGCAGCAGGTGCTGGCGCAGCGAGTCCGGGCTGCCCAGGCCGCTGCGTTCGGCGACCTGGTCGACGGGAAGAGCCGTGGTTTCCAGAAGCTCGCAGGCCCGGTCGACGCGCTGCTGCAACAGCCACTGCAGCGCGGTGAGGCCGGTTTCGGCCTGGAACCGGCGAGTCAGGGTCCGCACACTGGTGTGGGCGTGTTCGGCCAGCTCGGCAAGCGTGAGGGGCTCATCGAGGCGGTCCATCGCCCAGGCCCTCGTTTCGGCCAAGGAGAACGTGCGGGTCGAGGGAACCGGCGAGGTCACCGTCTGGGTCTGGTCTCCGATGCGGGTCGGGGCCAGCAGCGTCAGCCGGGCTGCGGCGTTGGCCACTGCAGCGCCGTAGTCCGAGCGGATCAGATGCAGGCAGAGGTCCATGCCCGCAGCCAGGCCCGCAGCGGTGAACACGTGCCCGTCCTCGACGAAGAGGACGTCGCCGACAACGTCCACCTCGGGAAAGCGGGCGGCGAGTTCCCCGGAGAACGGCCAGAAGGTCGTGGCTCGGCGACCGTCCAGCAGGCCGGCCTGCGCCAGCACGAAGGCGCCGGTGCAGATCGACGCGATCCGGCTGCCGGTCGCCGCTGCGCGGCGCACGGCGTCGAGCACGCGCGGATCGGCGTCGCCGCGCGCCCCCGTGCCGGTGACGATCACCGTGTCGGCCGTGTCCACGATGTCCAGCCCGTGGGGGATCGAGACCTGGAGGCTGCCCAGGGTTTCCACCAGGCCGGGCTCCGACGTGCCGACACGTACCTCGTAGCCCGGTGCATCGTCCACCTGCACCGCCCCGAAGACCAGTTCCGGGATGGACAGGTCGAAGGCCGCGGCCGGGGGGACGACCAGGACGGCGACTCGGTGCATGGTGGCCAGAACCTCCGGTTCGTTGTCCTCTTCCCTGGTGGCCGCGCCGCCACCGATGGCGGAGGCTGGACGGGCACGGCCGCTTGAGCTGCAACTCTTCACCGCGGCCTGGGCATTCCCTTGTCACTCACCAAGCCTTCCGGGGGTTTTCATGTCCCGCTATGTCGTCATGGGAGCCGGCGCCACCGGCCGCGCCGTCGCCGCGCTGCTCGTGGAGCGCGGTGTGCCGGTTCGTCAGATCACGCGTCGAGGCACCGGCTTGGAACACCCGTTGGTCGAGCGGGTCGCCGCCGACGCCCGTGATGTCGACCGCCTGGTCGGGCTCGTCGCGGGGGCCGAGGTGTTGATCAACTGCGCGATGCCTCCGTACGACCGTTGGATCACCGATGCGCCGCCTCTCGCGGCCGCGCTGCTGACCGCTGCGGAGCGTACGGGCGCACGCTACGTGATGCTCGGGAATCTCTACGGGTACGGGCACGTGGACGGGCCCATCACCGAGGACCTGCCGATGGCGCCCGTCTCGGCCAAGGGCCGGGTGCGCGCCCGGATGTGGCTGGACGCTCTGGCCGCCTACGAGGCGGGGCGCGTGGAGGTCACCGAGGTGCGCGCGGCAGCGTTCCTGGGCGAGGGGGTGCTGAGTACCTTCACGCTGTCGATCGCCCCACAGGTTCTGGCGGGCGAGGTGGCGTGCTATCCCGGACGTCTCGATGTACCGCAGTCCTGGTCGCACGTCGGGGACGTGGCCTCGACACTGGTGGCTGCCGCCCAGGACACCCGCTCCTGGGGACGGGCTTGGCACGTGCCGGCGACGAACATCCTCGTGCGTGAACTGACGGAACGCTTCGCGAAGCTGACAACCTCCCCCGATCCGCGCCTGGAGCGTCTCGACCGTGATGCGCTCCTCACCCTCGCGGAGCGGAACCCCCTCTTCGGCGAACTCGTCGAGATGCTGTACGCCACCGAGAACCCGCACGTCCTCGACTCGACCGACACGGAGCGCGCGCTCGGCGTCACCGCGACCGCCCTGGACGAGGTGTTGCTTGCCACAGCGCGAGGTCTGGCGAGGTAGGGGAAGCGAAGCGGCCTGGCCGAACCCGCACCCTCCTCCCGCGCCCCGCGCAGGCTCGGGAGGGGGATCACGGCAGCAGCAGCCGTGTGCCCGGCGGGAGTTCGCCGCTGCGGGCGGCGTCGTGCAGGTGGGCCAGCAGGGTGGTGTGCAGCGCCTCGGCGGCGCGGGTGAGCGGCACCTCGTGGCCGTGCGCGACCGCGATGGTGCGGCCCAGGCCCGGCCCGGCGAACGGGGTGACGGTCAGGCCCGAGCGGGCCGCCACCATGCCGGGCACCACGGCCGGTCCGAGCCCGGCCCGGACGAAGCCCAGCACCGCGTCCATCTCGCCGCCCTCCACCGCGAACTCCGGCTCGAACCCGGCCGCCCGGCAGGCCGCCAGGGTCGCCTCGCGCAGGTCGTAGCCCTCCCGGAACATCACCAGCGGCCGTCCCTTGAGCTCGGCCACCCGCACGGCGCTCCGGGAGCGCCCCGCGGCGGCGACCAACACCAGTTCCTCGTGCAGCAGTTCGGTGACCGCGAGGGCGGGGGCCGCCTCCCCGCTCGGCGGGGTGATGATCAGCGCGAGGTCCAGCTCCCCCGCCGCCAGCCAGCGCACCAGGTCGCGCGATCCGCCCTCGCGCACCCCCAGCGCCACGCCCGGGTAGCGGTCCCGGAACACGCGCAGCACGTCCGGCACCAGGCTGGTGCACAGGCTCGGGGGCGCCCCCAGCCGGACCCGGCCGCGGCGCAGCTGCACCGTCTCCTGGACGGCGAGGCGGGCGCTCTCGGCGTCCGCGACGATGCGCCGGGCCAGCGGCAGCAGGGCGTCGCCCGCGTCGGTGAGGGCGATGTTGCCCCGGGTCCGGTGGAACAGCTCGGCACCCAACTCCCGTTCCAGTGCCCGGATCTGCTGCGAAAGGGATGGTTGGGCCACGCGCACGGCCTCGGCCGCCCGGGTGAAATGGCAGGTATCTGCCACGGCCAGGAAGTAACGGAGCTGCTGGAGCTGCATCCACCCAGCGTACGGCGTCTCGATAGACACTGCCTATCGTCGCGAGCCACATCATGTCTTGGACACACCGTCCCACCGCTCCCTACGGTGGCCGACATGACAACCGCGACTCGGACGGCCAGGCATCCGTCCACCCTGCTGACCCTGTGGCGGTCGACCGTCGGCAAGAAGGCGGTCATGGCCGTCAGCGGACTGGTCATGCTGCTGTACCTGGTCGCGCACATGCTGGGGAACCTCAAGGTGTTCTTCGGCCCGGACGAGATCAACGGCTACGCGCACTGGCTGCGCACGCTCGGCGAGCCCTTCCTGCGCTACGAGTGGTTCCTGTGGATCGCCCGGGCCGGCCTGCTGGCCGCCGTCGTGCTGCACGGCGTGTCCGCGTACCAGCTCAGCCGCCGCGACCTGGCCGCCCGCCCGAACAAGTACGTGCACCAGCGCCGGCGCGCCAGCTACGCGACCCGGACCATGCGCTGGGGCGGGGTGATCCTGGGGCTGTTCATCGTCTGGCACATCCTCGACCTCACCACGCTCACGGTGAACCCGGTCGCCGAGCACGGGCACGTGTACCAGAACGTGGTGGGCACCTTCGGCCGCTGGTACAGCGACGTGATCTACATCGTCGCGATGCTGGCCCTGGGCTTCCACATCCGGCACGGGTTCTGGAGCGCCGCGCAGACCCTCGGCGCCAACAACGCCCGCCGCGACAAGGCGCTGAAGCTGGCCGCCAACGGCCTGGCGCTGGTGCTGACGGCCGGCTTCCTGTCCGTCCCCGTGGCCGTGATGTTCGGAGTGGTGAAATGAGCTACCTGGAGTACACCCTCGGCGAGCCGGTCGCCGACACCAAGGCCCCCGCCGGACCGATCGACCAGCGCTGGGACCAGCGGCGGTTCGACGCCAAGCTGGTCAACCCGGCCAACCGGCGCAAGCACACCGTGATCGTGGTCGGCACCGGCCTGGCCGGCGGCGCGGCCGGCGCCACCCTCGCCGAACAGGGCTACCACGTCGTCCAGTTCTGCTTCCAGGACTCCCCGCGGCGCGCCCACTCGATCGCCGCCCAGGGCGGCATCAACGCGGCCAAGAACTACCGCAACGACGGCGACTCGATCCGCCGGCTGTTCTACGACACCGTCAAGGGCGGCGACTTCCGCGCCCGCGAGTCCAACGTGCACCGGCTCGCCCAGGTGTCGGTGGAGATCATCGACCAGTGCGTGGCCCAGGGCGTGCCCTTCGCCCGCGAGTACGGCGGCCTGCTGGACACCCGCTCCTTCGGCGGCGTGCAGGTCTCCCGGACCTTCTACGCCCGCGGCCAGACGGGTCAGCAGCTGCTGCTCGGCGCTTACCAGGCGCTGTCCCGGCAGATCGCCGCCGGGAACGTGGAGCTCCACCCGCGCACCGAGATGCTCGACCTGCTGGTGGTCGACGGCCGGGCCCGCGGCATCGTCGCCCGCGACCTCGTCACCGGCGAGATCCGCAGCTACACCGCGGACGCCGTGGTGCTCGCCACCGGCGGCTACGGCAACGTCTTCTACCTCTCCACCAACGCCAAGAACTCCAACGCCACCGCGATCTGGCGCGCCCACCGGCGCGGCGCCTACTTCGCCAACCCGTGCTTCACCCAGATCCACCCGACCTGCATCCCGCGCTCCGGCGACCACCAGTCCAAGCTCACCCTGATGAGCGAGTCGCTGCGCAACGACGGCCGGATCTGGGTGCCCAAGGCCAAGGGCGACAACCGCCCGCCCGGGCAGATCCCGGAGGAGGAGCGGGACTACTACCTGGAGCGGATCTACCCCGCCTTCGGCAATCTGGTGCCGCGCGACATCGCCTCCCGGGCCGCCAAGAACGTCTGCGACGAGGGCCGCGGCGTCGGCCCCGGCGGGCAGGGCGTGTACCTGGACTTCGCGGACGCCATCCGCCGGATGGGCCGGGACGCGGTGGAGGCCAAGTACGGCAACCTCTTCGAGATGTACGAGCGGATCACCGCCGAGGACCCGTACCGGGTGCCGATGCGGATCTACCCGGCGATCCACTACACGATGGGCGGGCTCTGGGTCGACTACGACCTGCAGACCAGCATCCCGGGCCTGTTCGCGGTCGGCGAGGCCAACTTCTCCGACCACGGCGCCAACCGGCTCGGCGCCAGTGCGCTGATGCAGGGCCTCGCCGACGGCTACTTCGTGCTGCCGCCCACCCTCAACGACTACCTGGCCCGCAACCCGCTGGCCGCCGTACCCGCCGACCACCCGGTGCTCACCGAGGTCGAGGCGGAGGTCGAGGACCGGCTCAACCTGATCCTCTCCGTCAACGGCGACCGCACCCCGGACTCCTTCCACCGCGAACTCGGCGAACTGCTATGGAACGAGTGCGGGATGGCCCGCGACGAGGCCGGGCTGAAGCGGGCGCTGGAGCGGATCCCGCAGCTGCGCGAGGAGTTCTGGCGCCGGATCAAGGTGCCCGGCACCGGGCAGGAGCTCAACCAGTCGCTGGAGAAGGCCAACCGGCTGGTCGACTACTTCGAGCTGGCCGAGCTGATGTGCCTGGACGCGCTGCACCGGGCCGAGTCCTGCGGCGGCCACTTCCGCACCGAGAGCCAGACCCCCGAGGGCGAGGCCGCCCGGCGCGACGAGGAGTTCACCTACGCCGCCGCCTGGGAGTTCACCGGCACCGGCGAGGCACCCGTCCTCCACCGCGAGGCCCTCGACTTCGAGCACGTCCACCCCACCCAGCGGAGCTACGCATGAACCTCACCCTGCGCATCTGGCGCCAGGCGGGCCCGGACGCACCCGGGTCGATGACCACCTACCAGGTCAGCGGGATCAGCCCGGACATGTCCTTCCTGGAGATGCTCGACACCCTCAACGAGGAGCTGATCACCCGCGGCGACCTGCCGGTCGCCTTCGACCACGACTGCCGCGAGGGCATCTGCGGCGCCTGCGGCATGGTCATCAACGGCCAGGCGCACGGCCCCGAGCGGACCACCACCTGCCAGCTGCACATGCGGCACTTCAAGGACGGCGACACCATCGACGTCGAGCCCTGGCGGGCGGCGGCCTTCCCGGTGGTCAAGGACCTGGTGGTGGACCGCTCGGCCTTCGACCGGATCATCGGCTCCGGCGGCTACATCACCGCGCCCACCGGCAGCGCCCCCGAGGCGCACGCCACGCCCGTCCCCAAGGAGGCCGCCGACACCGCCTTCGAGCACGCCGAGTGCATCGGCTGCGGCGCCTGCGTGGCCGCCTGCCCGAACGGCTCGGCGATGCTGTTCACCTCCGCCAAGGTGGTGCACCTCAACGTGCTGCCGCAGGGCGCGCCCGAACGCGCCACCCGGGTAAGGAACATGGTCTCGGCGATGGACGCCGAGGGCTTCGGCGGCTGCACCAACACCGGCGAGTGCGCCACCGCCTGCCCCAAGGGCATCCCGCTGCCCAGCATCGCCGCGATGAACCGGGAGTTCCTGCGGGCCGCCCGTAGTTGACACCTCCCCATGATCGGTCGGCCCCTCGCACAGGTGCTCGTGCGGGGGGCCGACATCGTCTACGGCGGCGCGTACGGGGGCAGTTCACGCTCCCCGTACGGGTGGTGGATCGCCGACAGCGGTGCTGCGACGCGGGAAATCGCGCTACGGTGGACCTCCGCCACGGAAGGACGGCATATGCCCCAGGTTCAGTCCTGCTCCGGCTGCGGCGGGTCCGGGGGGACCCAGAAGACCGAGGCAACGGTCGAACTGGATGAGGAAGGAAGCATGGTGCCCATGATCCACACCTTCTGGTCGCCCTGCGGTCGGTGCCACGGATCCGGGACGGTGATCGTCGGATGAGGTTGGTCTTCGAATGCGTCGAGTGCGGTGGGCACTACCTGCCGCCGGAGGGCATGGTCTACCCGGACGGGCCGGCGTCGCCGCTCTGGTGCTCCTCCTGTCAGACCGTCAAGCGCACGGCGGGCGCGCCGGAGGATCCGCTGCTCGCCCGGATCGCGCTGGCCGCCGCCCGGGCCGCGCTCGCCCGGCGGGCCGCCGAGGGTGTCGAGCCGGCCGTCGGGCGCGCCGACGTCCGCCCGTCCCGGCCGCCGCTGTCGCGCCGGGCGCGCTCGGGGCCGGGCGGGGTGCGCAGCAGGCTGGGCTGAACCGGGGGGTGGCCCGGCCCGGCGGCCGAACGAGGCATTGCGCGATCTTCTGACGATCCGTCAAAGTTCGTTCACGGCACCAAACTTGTGCATGGCTCAAACATGCTGGTTTATTGTCGTACCTCGTTTGCGAGCCTTGGGGGGCGCCATGCAGCCGACCGAACCGGCTGGCTCGACCTGGGCCGGACACACCGGCCCCACTCCGTTCATCCCACCGCCACCGCCGCCGCCTCCACCAGCGGCCGCACCGATGCCGCCACCGGTGTTCTCACCCACCCGGCGCACCATCCGGGTGGCCGTGACCAAGCGCATCCTCTGGGTCGGGGAAGCGGCGTACCCGCTGGCGACCGTCGCCCGGGCGAGCATCACGATCATCGTGCCGGACAAGTTCGGCGCGATCGGACGTCTCTTCAAGTTCGCGGGGACGGTCCTCACGGCCGCGTTCCTGCTCAATGCTGCCAACAGCGCCGCCGCCGGCGCACTGGGCGGCGGCCAGCCGGGCTCCGACTCGGGGTGGCCCGTGGTGCTGGCGCTGGTCGCCGTGGTGCTCTACTTCGCGTTCGTCACCCTTCCGGTCCTGCGCCAGAACCGCCTGTACGCGCTGACCGTCGACACGGCGGGACCGCCGACCGCGCTGCTGGCCTGGGAATCGCCAGGGCCCGCGTACGAACTGCAGGCCGCCGTCGCGCGGGCGATCGAGAACCCGCAGATCGAGTTCCAGCAGTTCGTCAGCAGCATCATCGTCGACCTGCGGCACTACCAGTTCGGCGACAGCGTCAACATCTACGGCGGCAACGGCAACACGGGAGTCAGCAAATGAGCGGCAGCAACCCGCAGTTCCACATAGGTGACAGCGTCACCATCCACGGCGGCCACCACAACGTCGGCGTCCAGCACAACAACGGCCAGGCCAGCGAGGCCCTGCCGCCCGAGATCGCCGCGGTGTTCGCCCAGCTCGCCGCCGTGGTGGCCGAATTGGCGCGCGACTCGCGGGTGCACGAGGAGGACCGGCAGAGCCTGACCGAAGCCCTCCCCGTACTGCGCGACCCTGCCTCCGAGGAGCGGCGCGGCTGGCGCAACACCCTCCTCCTGCTGGCCGGCGTGACGCAGAGCATCGGCGAGGCGGCCGCGCCCGCGCTGGGCCTGGCGAACCAGCTCCTGGCCCTGATCAGCGGCTGACCGACCGGCGCCCGACCGGCCTGACCGGGCCGGTCGGGCGGTGTCCGCGAGGAGGCAGGTCACCAGGCCCTACTCAGAACAACGCCTCCTGGGTGTCCGGCTCCGGCGGACGGACCCGCTCCTCCAGGCCCAGGCCCTCGGAGCCGCGGCCGGTGACCGGAGTGAGCGTCCAGCCGGTGAGCCGCCGGGTGTCCAGCAGCAGCGGGCCGGAGCCGTCCGGCTGGTCGAGGAACAGGTGCCGCCCGACCGGCGGGCGCAGCGTGCCCGCGACCACCGCCCCGGCGGCCAGCCCGGTGATCTCGCGGTAGGCCTCGGGAGCGCCCGCGCCCAGGCCGTAGCGCTCGACGTGGTCCACCACCGGGCGGTCGGCGAACAGCTCCAGGGCGTGGCCGTCCAGCAGTCGGTGCGCCCGGGCGCGGGCCTCGGTGAGCACGGTACGGCGGTACGGGGCGTCGCCGTGCGCCCACCAGTGGTCGGTCTTCAGTCGGGACTTGAAGCGCTCGCGGGCCATCCCCGAGGCGGCGACGGTGAGTTCGGCGCGGCGGATCGCGGGCAGGCTGCCGCGCGCGGTGAACGCGTAGGCCAGCGCGCCCTGTTCGAGCAGTCGGCTGTCGCCGCGCTGCTCGGCGGTCAGGCCGACCTTCAGCAGGCCCTCGCCGAACCAGGCGAGGTAGAGCAGGTAGGTGCGGCCGTCGTCCAGGATCTGGTCCCGGGCCAGGGCCAGGCCGCGGTCCACGCTCTGGCAGGCCGGGCACTGCGTCGCGCTGCCGCCGGGGTCGATCGCCGCGTGGTGCGGGCAGGGCGTGCGCTCCGTCGCGCCGGCCAGCCAGGCCCCGACGCAGCGGCGCGGGCCGCCGAGCAGCCAGCCGACCTCGGCACCCGGTGCGACGGCGCGCTCGTGCACCCGGGCGCCGCGCACGGCGCCGAGCAGGGCCCGGCCGTCGTGCCAGCTCAGGCCGGTGGAGACCCAGCCGGCGGGCCGGTCCGGGTGCTGCGGTGCGGGGACCGTCACGGGCATCCCTCCCTGGAGGTCTTCGATCCGGTGAGGCTACCCGGCGCCACTGACAGCGGTGACTTCACCCCGGCAATGCCCACCCACGCCACCAGCTACTGGGCCACCAACGCCATCGGCACCTCGATCCGGTACTACGCCAACGCCAACCGCCACCCGTGGACGCCCTCGCACGAGCGCCGCCCGGGCCGAAGCCCCGCAGGTCGTAGGCGCTTGGCCGGGTGGGCTGTCCACGTTCTATTGTGGCGGGCGCGGTCGGCGGTGTTGCCGGGAGGTGGCGTGGGCGGCCGGGTCGGTGCGGAGCGCGAAGGGGTGGATGGTGGCGGGGCGGCGGAACAGCGGGGTGCTGGCGGTCTGGGCGGAGGAGCAGCGGCAGCAGCAGCGTCGGGAGGAGGCCCGTTGGCGCGCCGAAGCGGCGGAGTTGCGGCGGCACGAGCGTGCGCAGCGCGAGGCTCAGCGGGCGGCCGCCCGTGACGAGCGGGAGGCGCAGCGCGCCTACCAGCAGTCGCGGGAGGCGGAGGCGGCCCGGCAGACGGCCGAACTGGACGCCCGGGTCGAGGAGTTGCGCGGGCTGCTGGCGGCCGGGCTGGCCGCGCCGGGGTTCGGGCCGCAGGCGTTGCTGGCGCCGCGTCCGGTGCCGCCGTTCGATCCGGGCCCGCTGGGTGAGCCGGTGCCGATGCCCGACCAGACCTCCGCCGCGTACCACGTGCCGCCGCCGGACGCGGCGCAGGCCCGCAATGCCGGGGTGCGCCGGCAGTACGAGCAGTACGTCGCCCAGGCCCGGGCCCGGTTCGAGCAGGACTGGTACGCCGCGCAGGCGCGGGAGGCGGACCGGCAGCGCCGGCTGGCCGCGTACCACCAGGAGTACCTGGCCTGGGCGGAGCGCTTCCGCCGTGAGGAGGAGGCGCGCGGGGCCGGGACCGAGGAGTTGCTGCGGCGGCTGCGGGCGGGTGAGCCGGAGGCGGTGCAGGAGTACTTCACGGCCGGCCTGTACGCCTCGGCGGCCTGGCCGGAGGGCTTCCCGCACCGGCTGGCGGCGGCCTGGGAGGCGACGAGTCGTCAGCTGGTGGTGAACTGGGAGCTGCCCGGTCCGGACGTGGTGCCGGCCGCCTCCCGGGTGCGCTACGTGAAGGCGGACGACCGCGAGGCCGAGGTGGCCCGCCCGGCGACCGAGCGCAAGGCGCTGTACCGGGAGGTGCTGGCGCAGTCGGCGCTGCGGGTGGCGGTGGAGCTGTTCCGGGCGGACCGGGACGGGATGCTGGACTCGGTGGTGCTGAACGGTTTCGTCCTCGGCATCGACCCGGCGACCGGCCGGGAGGCGGAACGCTTCCTGTCCACGCTGACCGCGACCCGGGCCGAGTTCGCCGGGCTGGCGCTGGACCGGGTGGCGCCGGTGGAGTGCTTCCAGGGCCTGGGCGGCAAGCTGTCCGCCCGCCCGGAGCGGCTGGACGAGGTGAAGCCGGACCGCCTGCCGGAGACGGTCGGCGGCAGTCTGGCCGGGCACGGCGGCGAGGACGAGCCGGACCTGTTCGAGATGGACCCGATCGAGTTCGAGGAGCTGATCGCCGAGCTGTTCCGGCTGCGCGGTTTCCGGGTGATGACCACGGCCCGCAGCGGTGACGTCGGGGTGGACGTGATCGCCGAGGACCTGGACCCGGTGACCGGTGGCAAGATCGTGATCCAGGCCAAGCGCTACAAGAAGACCGTCCCGCCGACGGCCGTGCGCGACCTGGAGTCCACCGTCCGCCACCACGGCGCGATCAAGGGCATCCTGGTCACCACCGCGGGCTTCGGCCGCGGTTCGTACAGCTACATCGAGGGCAAGCCGCTGACCCTGCTGAGCGGCCCGGAGCTGGTCGAGCTGCTGGCCGAGCAGGGGCTGCGCGGCCGCCTCGGCGGCGGGAGCGCCCCGGCCCCGGAGAAGCCCCGGGAGGAGCGGACCCGCGAGGAGCAGGCCGCCGCCGGGAGCACCCTCACGGTCAGCTGGCAGAGCCGCACCGCCGGCGGGGACGCGGTGGAGCTGGACGTGACCGCCTTCCTCTGCGCCAAGGGCCGGGTGCTGAGCGACGAGCACTTCGTGTTCTTCAACAACCCGCAGGACCCGGACGGCGCCGTCCGGCTGCATCCGACCCGCTCGGTGCCGGGCGAGCCGACCCGCGCGGCCCGGCTGAGCGTGGACCTGCACCGGCTGCCGGCGGCCGTCGACGAGGTGGTGGTCGCCGTCTCCACCGAGGAGGAGGAGCCCCCGGCGCTGCCGCTCGGCTACGTGTACGGGCTCGCCGTCGCCGCCTCGTACGGGCCGGGTGCGGCCGGGCCGGCCAAGTGGCCGGGCGCCAACGGCGGCATCCCGGACTCGGCGATGCTCCTCGGCTCTTTCCAACGGGCCGACGGTGGCTGGCAGTTCGCCCCCTCGGGCCACCCGGTGACGAACGGTCTGGCCGGGCTGGCCACCGCTTTCGGCGTCGCGGTGGAGTAGCGCGGACGCCACGACGGGGGCTTCGGCCCTCGGGGAGAGGCGTCATACCTGAGGAGGAGACGGCCCCCGCCGCACCACCGGAGCGGCGGGGGTCGGTCGCCTCCCGGGCATACGTATCGCATTCGAACGGCTTGGGACGATGGAACGGAGGAATTTCCGATTCATCCCCAGGAGTCCACGTGACGTTCCCCGCAACCGCCGTCCTCACCGGTCGGGCGGCCGCCCGCGCCACCGGCCTGAACAAGGTCTACGGGGAGGGGGAGACCCGCGTCGTCGCCCTCGACAACGTCAGCGTCGCGTTCCCCCAGGGCGAGTTCACCGCCATCATGGGCCCCTCCGGCTCCGGCAAGTCGACCCTGATGCACTGCATGGCCGGCCTCGACACCGTCTCCTCCGGCTCCACCACCATCGGCGACACCGAACTCGTCGGCCTCAAGGACAAGCAGCTCACCCAGCTGCGCCGCGACCACATCGGCTTCATCTTCCAGGCCTTCAACCTCCTCCCCACCCTGACCGCCCTGGAGAACATCACCCTCCCGATGGACATCGCCGGCCGCAAGGTCGACAAGTCCTGGCTCGACCGCGTCGTCGACACCGTCGGCCTGTCCGGCCGCCTCAGCCACCGCCCCTCCCAGCTCTCCGGCGGCCAGCAGCAGCGCGTCGCCTGCGCCCGCGCCCTCGCCGGGAAGCCCGACATCATCTTCGCCGACGAACCCACCGGCAACCTCGACTCCCGCTCCGGCGCCGAGATCCTCTCCTTCCTGCGCAACTCCGTACGCGAACTCGGCCAGACCGTCGTCATGGTCACCCACGACCCCGTCGCCGCCTCCTACGCCGACCGCGTCGTCTTCCTCGCCGACGGCCGGATCGTCGACGAACTGCACGCCCCCACCGCCGACACCGTCCTGGACCGCATGCGCCGCTTCGACGCCAAGGGCCGAACCAGCTGACCTCGCTCGAAACCCCGACGCCACCGAACCACGAGCACCCCCAGGACTGACACACCCCCATGTTCCGCACCGCTCTGCGCAATGTGCTGGCCCACAAGGGCCGACTGCTGATGACGATGCTCGCCGTCATGCTCGGCACCGCCTTCGTCGCCGGCACGCTCGTCTTCACAGACACCATGGGCCACGCGCTCAGGACCCAGAACTCCAAGAACTACTCCGACATCGCCGTCACGGTCAGCGACCGCGAGGCCGTCGGCCGCGGCTACGACCACGGCGGCAAGACCACCACCGGCCCGACCCTCACCGAGGAGACCCGCAGGAAGGTCGCCGCGCTGCCAGGCACCGCCGACGCGCGCGGCGTGGTCAGCGGCTTCGCCGGCATCGCCGACCGCAAGGGCGCGCTGATCGGCAACGGCTTCTCCACCACCGGCACCAACTACGTGCCGGGCGCCGACGGCACCGACCCGCGCTACCCGCTGGTCGAGGGCCGCGGCCCGAAGGACGCCACCGAGATCGCGCTGGACACCAGGACCGCCGACAAGGGCGGCTTCAAGGTCGGCGACACCGTCCGGGTGGCAGTCAACGGCCCGGTGATGCAGCTCAAGCTCACCGGCACCCTGCGCACCAACGACCCGCGCGTGGTGGCCGGCGGCTCGCTGGCCGCCTTCGACACCGCCACCGCCCAGCAGCTCTACCTGAGCCCGGGCCGCTACGCCGAACTGGACGTCAAGGCCGCGCCGGGCACCGACGACACCGCGCTGCTCACCGCCGTCCGGCAGGCCGTCCCGCAGAGCGACTCGATCGAGGCCAGGACCGGCCGCGAGCTGGCCGCCGAGCAGGACCGGATGATCAAGCAGGGCACCAAGGCCCTGAGCACCTTCCTGATGGGCTTCGCGGGCATCGCGCTGTTCGTCGGCATCTTCATCATCGCCAACACCTTCACCATGCTGGTCGCCCAGCGCACCAGGGAGCTGGCCCTGCTACGTGCCGTCGGCGCCACCCGCCGGCAGATCACCCGCTCGGTGAAGGTCGAAGCGGTGCTGGTCGGCCTGACCGCGTCGGTCGCCGGCCTGCTGGCCGGCATCGGGATCGCTATCGGGCTCAAGGCGCTGCTCAACGGCCCGATGGACGCCAACCTGCCGGACGGCCCGCTGGTGATCGCCCCGACCACCGTCGTCGCCGCGATCGCGGTCGGCACGCTGGTGACGCTGCTGGCCGCCTGGCTGCCCGCCCGCCGGGCCTCCCGGATCGCGCCGGTGGCCGCGATGAGCTCGGCCGAGCAGCCCGCCACCCAGAAGAGCCTGCGGCTGCGCAACACCATCGGGCTGCTGTTCTCGCTGTCCGGTGCGGGCGCGCTGGCCGCCGGTGCGGGCAGCAAGGAGGTCAAGCTGGTCGGCCTGGGCGCGGGCGCGCTGCTGATCGGCGTGTTCGTGCTGACCCCGCTGCTGTCCCGGCCGCTGATCGCGCTGTTCGCCCCGCTGCTGCGCGCCGTGTACGGCACCCCGGGCAAGCTGGCCCAGGAGAACGCGGTCCGCAACCCGCGCCGCACCGCCGCCACCGCCTCGGCGCTGACCATCGGCGTCACCCTGATCACCTCGCTGACCGTGGTCGGCGCCTCGGTGAACAAGGCCGTCGACGACTCCACGTCGAGCGACCTCAAGGCCGACTACACGGTCGCCATGCAGAACTTCTCGATGCTCTCCCCCGAGGTCGCCCCCCAGATCGCCAAGGCACCCGGAGTCAGCGCGATGAGCACGGTGCGCACCGTCCCGGTCCAGACCGCCGGCGGCGGCCACGACCGCGAGTGGCTGACGGCGGTGGACGCCGCGACCATCGACCAGCTGGCCACCGTCAAGGTCAAGGAGGGCTCGGCGGACGCCCTCAAGCAGGGCAAGCTGCTGGTCAGCTCGGGCACCGCCGGGCGCAGCTACTTCAAGCTCGGCGACACCCTCGCCGTCACCTACCCCGACGGCACCAAGGGCTCGCTCACCGTCGGCGGCGTCCTGGAGGCCAACACCGCGCTAGCCGGCGTCGTGGCCCCGGAGAACGTGGTCGGCCCGCACGCGCTGCCCGGCACCGGGCTGGACAAGGTGCTGGTGAAGGGCGCGCACGGCCCGACCGAGGAGCTGAAGCAGGCGCTGCGCGACGCGACCGGCGGCAACCCGCTGATCGCGGTCAAGAGCGAGAAGGACGTCAAGGCGGAGAGCCGCCAGATGGTCACCGGGATCCTGAACATGATGTACGGACTGCTCGGCATGTCCGTGGTGATCGCGGTGCTCGGTGTGGTCAACACCATGGCGATGTCGGTGTTCGAGCGCCGCCGGGAGATCGGCATGCTGCGGGCGATCGGCCTGGACCGGCTGGGCATCCGCCGGATGGTCCGGCTGGAGTCCCTGCTGATCGCGCTGTTCGGCGGGCTGGTCGGGATCGGCCTCGGCATCCTGGTCGCCTGGGCGGGTGTCCGCACGCTGGCGGACAGCCTCAAGGACATCACCACTGTGGTGCCACCGGTGCAGATCCTCGCCTTCCTGCTCGCGGCCGCCGCGATCGGCCTGCTGGCCGCACTCTGGCCGGCCCACCGGGCGGCGAAGCTGGACATCCTGGGCGCGATCAAGAGCGAGTAGCAACCACCTCGCGAAAAGCAGCCCCCGGCCGGAACGGCCGGGGGCTGCTTCGCGTCACGGCCCGGCGAACACCACGCTCTGGCTGACGGGTTGCAGCGAGCCGGTGGTCAGCCCGGCGGCGGAGACCAGGAGTTGGGTGACCGGCTGGGCGTTGACGCCGTCCACCTGGGCGACCAGCGGCGTGGTCTCGTCCGGCGGGGTGACCTGAAGGCCGGCGAGGATGTGGCAGGTCGGGTCGGACTTCGCGCAGTCGGACCACTTGAGGCCGGCGAAGGCGGTCACACCCGGCTTGAGGGTGATCGACTCCGGCGGCCCGGGGTGGGGTTCCCGCTTGGTCGCCACCACGAGCGGGCCGTTGTCGTACCCCAGACCGCCGTAGCCGGGGTAGCCGAAGAGGGTGCAACTGCGGCTCCCCTTGTTGCTGAGCATCAGCATGGCGGAGCCGGGGCCCTGGATCTGCACGTCGGCCTTCAGCTCGTCGCTCGTGCAGCGGGCGCTCGCCGGCTGGGTGGCCGCCGGGCCGGTCGGCGTGGCGTGGGTGGGCGTGGCACCGGTGGGCGCCGCCTTCGTGGGCGTGACGCCCGGGACGGTGACCTTACCCGGCGCGGTCGGCTGCGCGTCCGTGCCCGCGTCGTCGTTGCACGCGGTGAGCAGGACGGTGGCGGCGAGCGCGGCGACACCGGCGGCCAGTAACCGGGACGGTCGGCGGACGTTCATGTTCCCCCCATAAGTGCGCGGTTGAGCGAGGCTGTCCATCCTCAGCACGACAACGGCGCGTGAATCGGTTCCCTCCTGAGTCAGCGGAAATGGATCCGCCCCGCGCGGCGGGTGCCGGGCGGGGCGGTGCGGAGGGAGACGGAGCCGGTCAGGCAGCCGACTTGGCGGCGACGGGCTTCACCTTGCTCCCGAACAGGTTGAAGAAGACGGCCAGGGTCGGCAGCAGGTAGAGCAGCCAGACCACCAGCTGCAGCACGGTCGGGTCCGGCTGGAAGTTGAACACGCCCTTCAGCAGGGTGCCGTACCAGCTGTCCTTGGGGATGGTGCTGGAGATGTCGAAGGCCAGGCTGTGCAGGCCGGGCAGCCAGCCGGCCTCCTGCAGGTCGTGCACGCCGTAGGCGAGCACGCCGGCCGCGACCACGACCAGCATCGCGCCGGTCCAGGTGAAGAACTTCGCCAGGTTGATCTTCAGCGCGCCGCGGTAGAACAGCCAGCCGAGCACCACCGAGGTGAGCAGGCCGAGCGCGGCGCCGGCCAGCGGATTCCAGCCGTCGTCGGTGGCCTGCACCGCCGACCAGATGAACAGCGCGGTCTCCAGGCCCTCGCGGCCGACCGCCAGGAAGGAGGTGACCACCAGGGCCGTCGTGCCCATCGCGATCGCCGCGTCCAGCTTGCCGTGCAGCTCCGTCTTCAGGTGCCGGGCGGTGCGCCGCATCCAGAACACCATCCAGGTCACCAGCCCGACCGAGATGATCGACAGCGAACCGCCGAGCGCCTCCTGGGCCTCGAAGGTCAGCTGCGAGGAGCCGAACTGCAGCACCGCGCCGAAGACCATCGAGAGCACCACGGCCGAGCCGACGCCGAGCCACACCGGCGGCAGCTTGTCCCGGCGGTCGGTCTTGACCAGGTAAGCGATCAGGATGCAGACGACCAGGCTGGCTTCGAGGCCTTCGCGCAGGCCGATCAGGTAGTTGCCGAACACGGCTGACTCCTCAGGGTGGTAGGGGCGGGTGACATCAGCCGAACAGGGCCTGGCCCCACCACTCCCCCGGCTTGCGCACGCCCGCCGGGCAGGCGAAGTGGGCGGAGCCGACGTGCTGGATGTACTCGTTGAGCTTGTCCGAGCCCGCGAGCCGCTGCTGCAGCGGCACGAAGGCCTTGCGGGTGTCCCGCTGGTAGGCGAGGAAGAACAGCCCGGCGTCCAGACGGCCGAGGCCGTCGGTGCCGTCGGTGAAGGAGAAGCCGCGGCGCAGGATCATCAGGCCGTTGTTGGCGTCCGGGTGGGCCAGGGCGACGTGCGAGGTCGCGGGCATCGCCTTGAGGTCGGGGGCGTCGTGCTCCTTGGCCCTGCCGTAGGGGGCGCCCTCGCCCTTGGTGCGGCCGAAGGTGTCCTCCTGCTCCTTGAGCGAGGTGCGGTCCCAGGTCTCGATGTGCATCCGGATCCGCCTGGCGACCAGGTAGGAGCCGCCGGTCATCCACTCCGGGCCGTCGCCGGGGGCGGCCCAGACGTGCTCGGAGAGCTTTGCGGTGTCGGTGCCCGCGATGTTGTGGGTGCCGTCCTTGAACCCCATCAGGTTGCGCGGGGTCCGCGCGTCCGGGGTGGTGGAGGAGGTCTTGCCGAAGCCCAGCTGGGACCAGCGGATGCTGACGGTGCCCATGCCGATCCGGGCGAGGTTGCGGATCGCGTGCACGGCGACCTGCGGGTCGTCGGCGCAGGCCTGGACGCAGATGTCGCCGCCGCTGCGCAGCGGGTCGAGCTTGTCGCCCTTGAAGTTCGGCAGGTCGATCAGGGCCTCGGGGCGCTGGGCCTTGAGGCCGAAGCGGTCGGTGCCGTCCTTCTCGAACAGGCTGGGCCCGAAGCCGACGGTGAGGGTGAGCCGGGAGGCGGGCAGGCCCATGGCCTCGCCGGTGTC
This sequence comes from Kitasatospora sp. NPDC048296, assembly GCF_043201815.1. Classification (NCBI taxonomy): domain Bacteria; kingdom Bacillati; phylum Actinomycetota; class Actinomycetes; order Kitasatosporales; family Streptomycetaceae; genus Kitasatospora; species Kitasatospora sp. NPDC048296. The sequence continues at coordinate 52,072 of NZ_JBICZB010000024.1, read as the reverse complement.
GTCCGGCGGCGCCTCGGGCAGACCGCTCGCCGCGCCGGTCCCGACCTCGCGGCCGCCGGTCATCGCGGCGGCCGCCTTGGTCCACTCCTTGAGCAGCTTGACCAGGGATTCCCGGGTGGCCGTCGCGGAGACGTCGAAGGCCGCGAAGTGCAGCCGGTCCTGGACCGGGGTGGCGATGCCCGACTGGTGGTCGCCGTAGAACGGCACCTCGGCGCCGGTGGCCGCGCCCGGAGCGGGGGCCGGGTCGTCGTCCTGGCGGCCGGCGGCGGCGACCGAGCCGACGGCGGCGGCGCCGAGCGCGACACCCGCGCCGGCCCAGCCGATGACGGCGCGTCGGCTGACCGCGCCCCGGTTGTCGGTGGCGGCAGCGGCCGGCGTGCCGTTCCGCTTCTCGTTCTCGGCGTCCATCGGCGGGCTGGCCCTTCTCACTCTTGCTGAACTGCGTTGTCGCTGGATCACCGGGGCCAGGGCCCCGGCGCGGGGGAACTGCTACCGCTGACCGGTCACTTGACGACCACGGCGGCGGCCAGCTTCGACAGCGGCTCGCCCAGCGAGTTGACCGCGTCGGAGAAGGTCTTGCGCTCGGCGTCGGTGACCTTGTCGTAGGGGGTGAAGGTGCCGTCGGCCTGCTTGTACTTGGCGAGCAGGGTGTTGATGGCGGCGAACTCGGAGTCGAGGGTCTTGGCCAGCTCCGGGTCCTTCTCGGCGGCGACCGGCTTCAGCAGCTCGTAGGCCTTCTGGGCGCCCTCGACGTTGGCGTGGAAGTCGGCCAGGTCGGTGTGGCTGTAGCGGTCCTCCTCGCCGGTGATCTTGTTGGTGGCGACCTCGTCCAGCAGTTCCTTGGCACCGTTGGCCATGCTGGTCGCGGTGATCTCGGCGGAGGGGATCTTCTTCTGCCAGTCCCTGAGGTCGTCGACCAGCTGGTCGGCGAGCTTCTTCTCGTCGTCGCCGATCCTGGCGTCGGCCCACAGGGCCTTCTCCAGCCGGTGCCAGCCGGTCCACTGCTGGCCCTGCTCCAGCTTGTCCTCGCGGGTGTCGGTCTTGGGGTCGACGTCCCCGAAGCTCTCGGCGACCGGCTCGGTGCGCTCCCAGCCGGTGCGCGAGGGCGCGTACAGCGACTTGGCCTTCTCCAGGTCGCCGGCCTTGATCGCGTCGGCGAAGGCCTGGACGGCCGGGACGGTGGCGTCGGCCTGCTCCTGGGCGTACGTGCGGTAGGCGTCGACGGCGGCGGCCAGGCGCGGGTCGGCCGGGGCGGAGCTGCCGCCCTCGCCGGTCACGGTGATCTTCTGCCGGATGCCGTCGCCGACCATGCCGGGCTTGCAGGCGACCTCGTAGGAGCCGGCCTTGATCTCGGCGTTGATGGTGGCCTTGGTGCCGGGGCCGATGTTCTCGCGCTCGGTGACGATCTTGTCGCCGGCGGCGTAGACGTAGACCTCGGTGGTCTTGGAGCCCTTGTTGCTGATGTCCAGGACCACGTGGCCGGCCGGGAAGCTGGTCCTGGAGACCTCGCAGGCGGTGTCGGTGGCGTTCACCTTGACCGCGTCCGCGCCGCCCGCCTTGTCGTCCTTCTTCGACGCGCAGCCGGCCAGGGCGGCGGTCGCCACGGCGAGGGTGAGCAGCGCGGCTGCGGTGGAACGGCGACGGGCGGGCATGGGGGCTCCAACGGAAAAGGGCATGGGGGTGCCAAGGCCGGGTAAAGCGCCGACCAGGCCGGCGCCTCCTTTTTAGCTAAGGCATACCTTACGTAAGAAGTCTTTACCGTTGATACCCGCCCCCTCGAACCCCGCTCGAAGCGTTACCTCCCCGGGGTGCGGCGGGCGGCGGCGCGGGCCGTCCAGCGGCCCTCGTGACGGGAGATCCGGATCGGGTGGCCGAAGGTCTCGCTGATCAGCCCGGTGGTCATCACCTCGTCCACCGGCCCGGCCGCCAGGCACTCCCCGGCGCGCAGCAGCAGGGCGTGGGTAGTGCTCTCCGGCAGTTCCTCCAGGTGGTGGGTGACCAGCACGCTGGCCAGCTCGGGGTGCTGGTGGCGCAGCAGGTCCAGGCTGTCCAGCAGCAGTTCGCGGGCGGTCAGGTCCAGCCCGGTGGCGGGTTCGTCGAGCAGCAGCAGCCGGGGGCTGGGCATCAGGGCGCGGGCGATCAGGGCCCGGCCGCGCTCGCCCTGGGAGAGGGTGGTCCACGGGGCCTCGGCCATCGCGGTCATGCCGAGCGTCTCGATCAGCTGCTCGGCCCGCTGCACCGCCTCGGGGGCGGGCTTGCGGTGCCACTCCGGCTCGATGGTGTTGGTGTGCCCGGTGAGCACCACCTCGCGCACGGTCAGCGGCGAGCGCAGCGGGTGGCGCGGGTTGACGTGCCCGAGGTGGGCGCGCAGTTCGCGGATGTCCACCCGGCCGAGCCGGCGGCCGAGCACGTCCACCGTGCCCCGGGTGGGGTGGGAGACCGCGCCGAGCAGGGCGAGCAGGGTGGACTTGCCCGCGCCGTTGGGGCCGAGCAGCGCCCAGTGCTCGCCGGGCTGGATCTCCAGGGTGATCCCGCGCAGCAGGTGGCGGCCGTCGCGCACGACGTCCACGTCGTGGGTGCGCAGCAGCGGGCCGTCGAAGGACGCGCTCATGTTCCAGATCTCCGATCGAGGTGCCGGGCAGGTACGGGCGGGGGCGCCGCACCGGACGGGCCGGCGCCGACCGTCCGTGTGCACCGTACCGCCGTCGGCCGGACCGGACCCCGGCCGTCCGAGCCGTGGACGCGCCAGAACCCTCTTGCGCAAGGGGAGTTGGGAGGAGGATTGTGCTTTTCCTTGGGGGAGGAAGGAAAGACTCGATGACCACGGACGACTCGATGACCACGGACACCGACCGGGCGGCCACCACGCTGCACGGACTGTTCGAGCACCAGGCGCGCCGGGCGCCGGAGGCGGTGGCGGTGCGCTGCGGCGACGCCGAGCTGACGTACGGGGAGCTGGACGCGCGGGCCGAGCGGCTGGCCGCCCACCTGGCACGGAGCGGGCTGACCCCGGGCGGCCGGGCGGCGGTCGCGCTGGACCGGGGCACCGAGGTGTACGTCGCGATGCTGGCGGTGCTGAAGGCGGGCGCCGCGTTCGTGCCGCTGGAGCCGACCGCGCCCGACACGCTGCTGCGGCACGTACTGGCCGACGCCGCGCCCGAGTTGGTGCTGACCGAGGAGCGGCACCGGGTCCGGCTGGCGGACGCGGGCGGGGCGCAGCCGGTCTGCGTCGACACCCTCGCGTCACCGGACGGGGAGTTCCGGTGTCCCGAGGTCGCCCCGGGCGACCTCGCCTGCGTCCTCTACACCTCCGGCTCCACCGGCCTGCCCACCGGCGCGCTGGTCGAGCACCGCAACCTGCTTGCCGCGTACGCGGGTTGGCGCGAGGTGTACGGGCTCACGCCCGAGGACCGGGTCCTGCAGACGGCGAGCCTGGAGTTCGACGTCTTCACCGCCGACTGGGTCCGCGCACTGGGCACCGGCGCAACCCTGGTGGTCACCCCGTTCAACCTGACCCTCGACCGCACCGCCGACCTCGCCGCCCTGCCCGCCCTGGTGGCGGAGGAGCGGATCACCGTCATGGAGCTGAACGTCCGCACCGCCCGCCGCCTCACCGCCCTGCTGAGCGCGACCGGCGGATCGCTGCCCGGGGTGCGGCTGCTCACCGTGGGCGCCGAGAAGTGGTACCTGGACGAGCAGTTGGGACTGCAGCGGCTGCTCGGCGACGGCACCCGGGTGCTGAACGTCTACGGCCTGGCCGAGGCCACCGTGGACAGCACCTACTTCGACGTCCGGGGCGCGGCCGCCGCCGAGGGCGCCGAGCGGGTCTCACTGGTCGGCCGCCCCTTCCCCGGCACCCGGATATACGTGCTGGGGCCGCACGCCACCCCGGTGGCGCCCGGCCGGGTCGGCGAGATCGCGATCGCGGGCTCCGGCCTGGGCCGCGGCTACCTCAACCGGCCGGCGGACACCGCCCGCCGCTTCGTCCGGGCCGACTTCGACCCGGACGGGCGGGTGCTGCTGACCGGGGACCTCGGGCTGCTCCGGGCGGACGGCGTGCTGGAGTTCGTCGGCCGGGCGTCGACCGTGGTCGGGCGGCTCGGCGCGGAGCGGGCCACCTCGGTGGCCACCCGGGTCAAGGCGGCCGCCCGCGCGGAGGGCGCGCTGCGGGCGCACCCGGCGGTGCAGGAGGCGGCCGTCGTCGAGGTGGAGCCGTCGCCCGGGCAGCGGCTGATGGTCGGCTACGCGGTGCCCGTGCAGGGGCCGCCGGACGCGGTGGACGGCTGGTCACTCACCCAGTACCTGCTGACGGAGCTCAGGGGCTACTCGACACCCGCCGCCGTGATAACCGTCCCTGAGCTGCCGCGTACCCGGGCCGGGAAGCTGGACCGCACCAAGCTGCCGCTGCCGGCCCCACCGAAGCACACCGCGCCACGGTCGGCCAAGTCGGGCGGCAGCAGGAAGGGCGGCGGCAAGGCCGGGGGCGGGGCGAACAACACGAACGGGGTGACGGGCTGCCTGGCGCTCTTCATCACGGTGGTCAGCACCATCCTCACCCGGGCCCTCACCGACAACTTCTTCCCCGGTTCGACGGACCTCTCGGCGGTGCCCCCCGAGTACCACTTCTGGTTCGGACTGCTCTACTTCTGCGAATGCGCCGCCTTCGGCACCGGGTTGGCGTTCCTCTTCCTCGGCCTGCCCGCGGTGCTGCGGCAGGGCCGCTCGCTCCGGCTGTCGCTGCTCACCCACTTCTCGGTGTTCTGGCTGGTCGCCTCCTGGTGGCCGCAGGACAACCTCTACCGGCTGGCCAAGCCCACGGACTGGCCGCGCCAGACCGCACTGGTCTACGTCTTCAACATCCCGCTGATGCTGGCCGCGGTCGTGGTCGTGATCTTCCTGCTGCAGAAGCCGAAGACCACGAAGAAGTAGCCAGGGTTCAGCGCAGCGCTTCGAACATCCCGGTCAGCGCGTGGTTGGCGGCCGTGAGCAGCGCCTGCGCGGCGTCCAGCGCCTCGGCGTCCGGCCCGGCCAGGGCGAGGCCGACGGCGGGCTCCGGGTCGTGGCCCGCCGTCGGGATCAGCGGCAGCAGGGTGACGCCGAGGCGGGCGCAGCGCGGGCGCAGCCGGTCGAGGTGGTCGTACAGCGCCTCGGGGGCGAGCCGGGCTCCGAGCGGCATCGCGTCCAGGGTGCGGACCAGGTGGCCGGGGCCGCGCACCCGGTCGAGGCGTTCGCGCAGCATGAAGGCGATCGCGGGGCCGGTGAGCCGCAGGTTGATCTCGGTGGGGGCGAGCCGGCGCTGCCGGTCGGTGACGAAGTCGACGTCGTACCAGCCGCGGTAGCCGTCGGCGGCCAGCCGCTCCCCCACCGCGAGGGCGAAGCCGCGGGCCGTCTCGGCGGCGGCCCGGGGCACCGCGCCGGGGCCGACGGTGGCGCCCTGGTAGCGGGTGCCGGCCACCTCCATGGTGCCCGCGCCGACCGGGTGGACGGTGCCGTCCGGGCCGATCACGGCGTCGTAGGTGAGGTCGCGCAGCCGGGCGGCCGGGCCCGCGTCGACGTACTCCTCCAACAGCAACTCGCCCTGGGGCGGCAGGATTTCGGAGCGGACCAGGCGGCGCAGCAGGGCGCCTCCGCCGCCGGCGGCGAAGAGCTCGGCGGGTTCGACCACGATCGTGCCGTAGCCGCCGACGCCGTGCGGGCTCTTCAGCACGGTGGTCAGGCCCCGCGCGGCGCGGACGGTCAGCCGACGGGCGGCCCGGCGGCGGCCGCCCGGGCGTTCCTGCGCCGGGACGGTGATCCCGGGGTGCCCGGGCGCGAGGGCGGCAAACAGCTCATGGGCGGCGGCCTTGGACTCGTACCGGCGGACCGCGGCCAGCTCGGGCCCGTCGCCCTGCGCGGCCGTCCGGCCCCAACTGACCGCCGGGTGACCGGAGTCGGCGATCCGCGCGACCAGGGCAGGACGGTCGGCGAGCGCCTCGGCCACCGTCCGGCCGACCGCCACCCCGCTGTGCAGTTCGACCGGGCCCCAGGCCAACTCCCGGGCCAGCCAGTCGATCCACTCCCGGTCCACCTCGGCGGGCAGCACCAGCAGCGCCGGTTCCGGGCTGTAGCAGGCGGCCAGGCAGGCGTAGTGGTGCGCCTGCCGCAGCCGCCGGGCGCGCTGGGCCGCGTCCATGCCGGGCGCGAAGAACTGCGCGTTGAAGTCCGCGACGTTGCCGATGTGAACCGCCGCCCGCTCGCCGGTCCAGGCCCCCACCCATCCGTCCATGGAGTGAGAGCTTAGAGCTTCAGAGTGCCAACAGCCCCGCGTCGGTGGGCCGTAGACCGCACCCGTCGAGGTAGAAGGCACGCAGGTGCGGCTCGAAGTCGACGTGCAGCCAGGCGCAGCCCGCCGCGCGGGCGCCGTCGGCGGCCTCGGCCACCAGGCGGGTGGCGACGCCCTGCCGCTGGGCCTGCGGTGCGACGACGGTGTCCAGCAGGAAGGCGTGGGCGCCGCCGTCCCAGGCGAGGTTGACGAAGCCGACCAGGGCGGCGTCGGCGCCCCGGCGGGCGGTGACCCAGCCGAGGCTGTGCCGCTTCGACAAGCCCTCTCCACCACCTACAAGGGCGCCCGCGCCGCCTCGCTCAACGCCGCCCGCGACCTGTACGGCGCCGGCAGCGCCGAGTACGGCGCGGTCGCCGCGGCCTGGAGCGCGGTCAACGTCACCTGAGGCCCCGCACTCAGCTGTCGAACCCCACGTGGACGTGGTCGTGGTGGGTGTCGTCGGTGAAGAACTGGTTACCGACCCCCTCGATCGCCACCGGCCCGCCCACGTTGTACGAACCGGCGGCGGCCGCGTCCCGCATGAAGGACTCGACCAGCTGCCGGGGCGTGGCCGGGTCCACCACCGCCCGGCCGTCGATCCGCCACACGTCGAAGGCCCGGCCCAGCGGATGGTCGCTGGGCCGGGTCGTCCCGAAGACGTCCAGCGGATGGCCGCTGCGCACCACGCTCACCGAGAGCGAGTACGGGCCGGCCAGCCGCAGCACCGCCGCGAGCACGCTGTCGTGGACGGCGCCGCTGCGCAGGTCGGCCGCCGCCGCGGGCGGCAGCTCGATCCTCGGCTCGGCGAGCACCCTGGCCACCGCCGGGGCGGGCGAGGCGGCCGCCGGGCCCGGCTCCCCCGGGTGCAGCGCGGTGACGGCCCAGCGCGGCTCGGCCCGGCTCAGCCGCACGTCCACGGTGGTACCGCCCCCGACCACCGAACCGTCGGCGGCCCTGGTCCACTGGCGGCAGACCACCAGCACGCTCGCCGAGTCGGCCAGGATCCCGCCGTACTGGGCGTCGATCACCTCCAGGCTCGCCTCGGCCGCCGCCGGGGCGAGCGGCCCGGCCTGGTCCGCCAGCCCGGGCGGCAGCCCCAGCGCCGCCACCCGGGCCCGGGCCGCCTCCGCGCCCTGCCCTCCGGGCGGCCAGGCCCCGAGCACGACCACCAGCTCGACGGCGCGGCGCTTGACGTCGGGCTGGATCTCGCCGGGGCCGGGCTGCCAGAGCGGCGGGTTGGGCAGCAGGGCCGGGGTCGGGGTCGGCGTCCCGGCCACGCTCGGCATGGGCGCCTTCGTCGCCGCCGTACCCGAACTCGCCGCCGGAACCTGCGGTTTGCCCCCGCTCGCACACCCCGTCGCACCCAGCAGCACCGCCGCCGCACCCGCCCGCAGCACCTCGCGCCGCCCAGTGCCCCGGCCACCGTCTCCGCACGTCATGCGGTCAGTATGCGACCGGAGACCCAGCAGCAGGTGTTCGACGGGCAGCGGCTCGATGTCGAAGACGTCCACCGCGGCGCCCGCGATCCGGCCCTCGGTGAGCGCGGCGAGCAGTGCGTCCTGGTCGACGATCGCCGCCCGGGAGGTGTTGACCAGGTAGGCCTCGGGCTTCATCAGGGCGAGTTCGGCGGCGCCGATCAGCCCCCGGGTGTCCTCGTTCGAGGAGAGGTGGAGGGAGACGAAGTCACCCTCGCGCAGCAACTGCTCCTTGTCGACCGGCCGGCGCACGCCGGCCTCGGGCGCCCTTCGCGAGGATCACGTACGGGTCCGTGCACTCCCGAGCCCAGCTCGATCAGGCCGCGCAGCAGCTTGGCGTCGGCGTGGGTGAGTCGGGCCTCGCGGCCGTCCACGGTGGCCGGCCGGGTGTCCAGGTCGAGGACGAGCCAGCCGTCGAAGGCGGTCAGCGAGCCCTGCGGTTCCAGGACGAGGTTCGCCCAGTCGATCCCGCGGCTCATCCCGTCCCCTCCCGTTCGTCGGGGCCGTCCCGCTCCTGCGGGCGCAGCCTAGCGGGCGCCGCCGAACTGCGCCCGGGCCTCGTTCCAACCCACCAGCTCCGCGGGCCGGTTGGTGATGACGCCGTCCACCCCGGCGGCCTCCAGTGCCTTCCAGCGGGCCGGCTGGTCGACCGTCCAGACGTTGACCGCCACTCCGGCGGCGTGCAGGTCCTTGACCACCCCGGGGCGGGTGGCCAGTGCCTCGTCCGCCGGGTTGTAGGCGCTCAGGCCGAGGTCGCGGGCGGTGGCGACCGGGTCCGGGTCGAGGGTGGAGCGCAGCAGGCCGAGCGGCAGTTCGGGGGCCAGCTCGCGGGTGTGACGCAGCGCCTCCTCCTGGAAGCTCTGGACGAAGACCCGGTCGGTCATGCCGTGCTCGCGCACGACCTGGACGATCCGGGCGACCTCGTCCCTGGTGTGCGGGCCCTTGATCTCCAGCAGCAGCCTGCCGCCCCGGATGCGCAGGTCGTCCAACTGGGCGGCGAGCGTGGGCAGGCGGGTGCCGACGTAGGAGGGTGCGAACCAGGAGCCGGCGTCCAGCGCGTCGAGCTGGGCGGCGGTCAGGTCGCGGACCCGGCCGGTGCCGTCGGTGGTGCGGTTCACGGTGTCGTCGTGCAGCACGTACGGGACGCCGTCCCTGCTCGGCTGGACGTCGTCCTCGATCCACTCGGCCCCGCCACGACGGGCCACCTCGTCCGAGACCAGGGTGTTCTCGGGGGCGGCGGAGGCGGCGCCGCGGTGGCCGAAGACGGTCATCGGCGTGCCCGCCGGGCGGATCCAGCGGGCGCCGGGCGTCACGGTGGGCGTCATGGCGGGCGCTCCGGTCACGGAGAGGCCGCCGAGGCCGGCCGCGAGCAGCGCGGCGGCCAGGCCGGTCGGACGGCGACGGCGGTGGCGGTGGCGGTGGCGCTGACTGGATGTCATGTCCGGCACACTACGGGCCGTGAGCGGACCTTCCCCGGCGGAACCGGGAACCGGCGGTGACGTTTCGCGGGTGAAGCAGCCATTCGGAGCCAGCGGACCCGGCGGTGCCTACGGACCTGGCGGTGCCGGCGGAGCCTACGGGCCCAGCGGCGCCAACAGCGCCTCCGCCGAGGCCGTCCGGGCGTACAGCACCCAGCGCCCAGCGCGGTGGGCGCTCACCAGGCGCGCGTCCCGCAGCGCCGTCAAGTACTGCGACACCGCCGAGGGCGACAGCCCCGTCCGCCGGGCCAGCTCGGTGGTCGAGGCCGGGGCGGCGAGCTCGGACAGCAGCAGGGCGCGGGAGCGGCCGAGCACCGCCGCCAGCGCCTCGGTGCCGGGCGCCGACGCGGCGGCCGCCCAGAGACCGCCGATCCCCCGCGCCGGATAGGCGAGCTGCGGCGGGTCCTGCGAGCCTGACGGGTCCCGCCGACCTGACGGGTCCTGCGAGCCTGACGGGTCCTGTCGGCCGAGGCGGGTGTACAGGCCCGGGCCGGTGAAGGCGGACGGGATCAGCAGCAGGCCCGCTCCGGCCGCGCGCCGGGGCAGCGGACGGGTGCGGTGGCGCAGCCGCAGGGTGTCCTCCGTCCAGCGCAGCTCCGCGTGCAGGTCGTTCAGCACCCGCTCGGCCCCGTACTCGGCGGCCTGCCGGGCCCGGTGGAGCACGTCCGCGTCCAGCACCGCGCGGATCCTCGCCCAGTACGGCGCGAGCGCCAGCTCCCAGTACGCCTCGACCGCCTCGGTCACTTGGGCCAGCCCGGCCGCCGGATCGGCGTGCAGCGCCCGCAGCCGGGTCCCGAGCCGGCCCTGTTCCGCCGCCAGCCGGTCCAGGTCGCGCCGGACCTGCCCGGCGGGGGTGGCCCGGATCGCGGCGAGCTCCTCGGCCAGGGTGGGCGCGGGCCCGGCCGGGGCCGGGTTGATGAAGTCGGGGACGTAGCCGGTCGGCGGGACGAGCTCGGCGAGCAGCCCGGACGCCGGGCCGAGCGCCGCCAGCCGGGGCCGCACCTGCTCCGCCCAGGGCCGGTGGACGGCGTGCGGGAGGCCGGAGCCCAGCAGCCGCAGGCTCGGGCCGACCTCCCACATCGGCGATACCGCGAAGCGCATCCGCGCCAGGTCCCCCGCCGTGAACAGCAGCTCCGCCGCCAACACCCACCCCCGTGGATTCACACATGCTCGAATCAGTGGCGATCAGGCTAGTGCAGTCCCGATCATGACGGGCATGACTTCCGACACCACCGTGACTGCCACCGCCTCCGGCACCTGGACCCTCGGCGACCGCGTCGTCCACCGGATCGGCTTCGGCTCGATGCGCCTGCCGCAGACCGGCCCCGCGCTCGTGCCCGATGCCGCACCGCGCGACCGTGAGCAGGCCCTGCGGGTGCTGCGCCGCGCGGTCGAGCTGGGCGTCAACCACATCGACACCGCCGCCTTCTACTTCTCCCCGCTGCGCTCCGCCAACGAGCTGATCAACCGGGCGCTCGCGCCCTACTCCGACGACCTTGTGATCGCCACCAAGGTCGGCCCCGCCCGCGGCATCGACGGCGAGTGGGCCGAGCACGCCCGCACCCCCGAGCGGCTGCGCACCCAGGTCGAGCAGAACCTGCGCCAACTCGGTCGCGACCACCTCGACCTGGTCAACCTGCGCATCGTCGGCACCGACTCGGTCGCCGAACGCTTCGGTGCGCTCGCCGAGTTGCGCGAGGCCGGGCTGATCCGCCACCTCGGACTGTCCAACGTCCACCCGCACCAACTCACTGAGGCCCAGGCCATCGCCCCCGTGGTCTGCGTCCAGAACCCGTACGGCATCGGCGCCTCAGCCGAGCAGGACGCGCTGCTGCGACTCTGCGGCGACCAGGGCATCGCCTTCGTCCCCTTCTACGCCATCGCCGGCACCGGGCGGCAGTACGGCGCCGGCGAGACCGAACCCGCCCAGGTCCAGGAGGTGGCCCGGGCCCGCGGCATCAGCACCGCGCAGCTCCGCCTCGCCTGGACGCTGCACCGCGGGCCGCACGTCCTCGCCATCCCCGGCACCGGCGACGTGGCCCACCTGGAGGACAACATCGCCGCCGGCGCCGTCCAGCTGACGGCGGAGGAACTGGCCCTGCTGGACCAGGCCCACACCGGCTGACCGGAACCATCGCCGGACCGTCTGCGTCGCTCCGTCACATCACCCGTCTTCGAGGAGCCCCGCAGCATGCCCGACACCGCCACCCGCTACCTCTACCTCGCCCGCCACGGCGAGGCCGCCCCGGACGGCAGCGGCCTCACCGCCGCCGGCCGCCGCCAGGCCGTCCTCCTCGGCCGCCGACTGGCCGACCGGCCCATCACCGCGGTGCACCACGGCCCGCTGCCCCGGGCCGCGCAGACCGCACGGCTGATCGGCGAGCAACTGGGCGGCGGGGTGGCGGTGTCGGTCTGCGCGGAGGCCGACGACTACGTCCCGCACCTGCCTCCGCGCAGTGAACTACCGGAGGACAGTGCCGAGTTCATGCTGCGCTTCCTCGCCGACACCACGGCCGAGGAGGCCGCGCACGGCCGGGCCCTGGCTCTCCGGGCCGCCGCCCGGTTCACCGGGCCGGTCGAGGGGGCGCAGGACCGGCACGAACTGGTCGTCACCCACGCCTTCCTGATCGGCTGGCTCGTCCGCCACACCCTCGACGCCCCCGCCTGGCGCTGGCTCGGCCTCAACGCGGCCAACGCCGCCCTCACCGTCCTCCGCTTCGCCCCCGGCCGCCCCTCCTCAGTGCTCGTGCTCAACGACCAGGCCCACCTGCCGGAGGAGCTTCGCTGGACGGGCTTCCCCCCTGAGCTGCGGATCTGAGGGCCCGAGGTCTGTGCGCCTGAGGTCTGGGCGTCCGACCTCCGAAGGGAGGGTCGACAAAAATATGCAGACCGGTCTACAGTCTCCGCCATGGGAGCCAAGGGCGAGGAGACCCGGGCCCGGCTGATCGCCGGCACCCGGGAGCTGATCGAGGAGCAGGGCTACTTCGGCACGGGCCTCAACCAGGTCCTGGCCGCCACCGGCGCACCACGCGGCTCGCTCTACTTCCACTTCCCCGGCGGCAAGGACCAGTTGGTCGCCGCCGCGCTCGTCCAGTCCGGCCAGGAGGTCGCGGACCTGCTGACGACACTGGCCGCCGAGGGAGCCGACGCCGCCGCGCTCACCGAGCGCCTGACCGAAGTGTTCGCCGAGCGCCTGGCTCGCTCCGACTACACCAAGGGCTGCCCGATCGCGACCGTCGCCCTCGAAGTCGCCGGCACCAATGAGCCCCTGCGCGCCGTCTGTGCCGAGGTGTACGAGAGCTGGCAGCACATCCTGGCCGAGCAGTTGGCGGCCGGGGGTTTCCGACCGGCCGAGGCCTCGACCGCCGCCGGCCAGGCACTGGCCCTGATGGAGGGCGCGGTCCTGCTGGCGTCGGTCAGGCGAAGTCGCGAGCCGCTGGACGATGCCCGGCACGCCGTCCTCCACCTCATCGGCGCGGAGAAGTCCCGCCGTCCGTAGGTTCGGGCATGCCGCCGTTCGGTGGCCGCTTGCCCATGCCCATGTTTAAAAAATATGCAGACCGGTCTACAGATAGAGAGAGTCGATGCCGCCCACCCCTCCACCTCCGCGCACCCTCGTCCTGGGTGCCACCGGCTTCCTCGGCCGCTGGCTGCTCCTCGAACTCCTCGGCCGAGGCGGGGCCGTGGCCGCCGCCGTCCGCGACGCCGGACGCGACACCGCCCTGCGCGCATGGCTGCGCGAGCACGGCGCCGACACCACCGCACTGACCACCGCCACCGCCGACCTCACCCGTCCCGGCCTCGGCCTGTCCCCGGACGACGACGCCCGTCTCAGCGAGGTCCGCGACGTCCACAACCTCGCTGCCCACTACCAGTTCGGCCTCACCCGCGCCGAGGCCGAACCCACGAACGTCCGCGGCGCACTGCACGCGCTGCGCTGGTCCGCGACCCGGCCCCGGCTGCGGCGCCTGGTCCACCTCTCCGGCTACCGGGTCGGCCGCGACCCCCACCCCAGGTACCCGCTCGACCCCGGCACCACCGCCGCCCTCTACAGCCGCCTCGGCGCGTACGAGGCGTCCAAACAACTCGGCGACGCCGCCGTCCGCGTCACCGCGCCCGAGCTCGGCGTCCCCCTCACCACCGTCAACCCGAGCAGCGTCATCGGTCACTCAGCGACCGGCGAAGCGGGCCAGTACCTCGGCCTCGCCCAGCTGGTGCGCCAACTCCACCGCGGCCGCCTCCCCCTGCTGCCCGGCACCCGGCGCACCTTCCTGCCGGTTGTCACCGTCGACCACCTCGCCCGGCTCCTCGCCGCCGTCCCCGGACACGACCGCGACCCCGTCGCCGCCCACACCGTCCTGGACCCCACCACCCCGGACCTCCCAGACCTGATCGCCCTCCTCGCCGCCCACCTCGGCGTCCGCCCACCCCGCGGTCTGATCCCCGTACCCCTCGTCCGCCGCCTCCCACGCTTCCTCACGGGCGCCGACCCGGAGACCCTCACCTTCCTCTCCGAGGACCGCTACGACACCACCTCCGCCGACCGTCTGGCCACCGCGGCCGGCCTCGCCCATCCACCCGTCGTCCCCGCCCTCCAGCGCTGGTCCACCCGCCTCGTCGCCGAGGACTTCGGCGACGACTGAAGCCGCGTATCACCGCTGACGCCCGGAACGCGCCGGCCGCTCGACGGGAAGTGACGGCTCCCCACCTCGCGCCGATACGACGGTGTCCGGCGCCGAAACCCACTTGACCGGCCGTGGACGATGGAACGGTGATCACCGAGAAGCGCGCCGTCGAGCTGGTCGAATCGCTGCTGGCGCAGGAGCGGCTGACCTGGACGTGGCACGGCCCGATCCCGGACCTGGTCGCGTACCACGTGGACGAGCACGCCCTCGGCTGGATCGTCTCCTGGAACACGGCCGAGTTCGCCCGCACTCGCGATCTGAACGACTGCCTCGTCGGAAGCGGCCCCTACCTGGTGGACCGGCAGGACGGGAGCATCCACCACATCCCCGTCACCACCTGGGTCACCGGCGACTGGGAAGCGCTCTACCTCCGCCAGGTCAAAGGCGTCAGAGCGCCTGACCCCCTGGCAGCGGCCATCCGTGAACTCGCCCGATCCGCCGGGCCGGTCGCCGCGATGGCCTACCTGCGCCGGAAGGCACCACGCCTGAGCCTGCGGCAGGCAAGGGCGTACGTCCTCGCCGTACGAGACGGGGCCGAACCACCCGAGGGGTTGGCCGACCTGACCGAGGAGCAGGTCAGCTGCCCCCCGCTGCCCATAGAGACCCTCCGGCAGGCCCCGGACGCAGAAGGCGACTCACATCGCCCACCAGATTGATCCGGCCCGCCGCTCCACGAAACGCCGCTGCCGAGCGCGGGGGGGGGGGGGGGGGGGGGCGGGGCGGCGGGCGCCCCCGCCCGCCCGGGCTGGGGCGGGGGGGGGGGTTGGGGGGCCCCCGCCCCGAGCGCGCCCGCG
>NZ_JBICZB010000024.1:0-37329 GCF_043201815.1 Kitasatospora sp. NPDC048296 | reverse complement strand
CCACTAACCGCCGCTGCCGATGGCTGCGCGGGAAGTCGGCCTAACCTAATCCCCGCGCAGCGAGACCGTCAGCGATGGCGAGCGGTGTAGGCATGGAGCGCCACCGGCCGGATCGCTCCCTCATCCGGAGCGAAGGTTCCGAAGCCGTCGAACCCCATCGCGTGGCCCGACACCATTGCGACGAGCTCAGATACGTACCGGAGACATCTGGACCGTGACGTTCGCGGTTTGAGCCTGTACTGCGAGTCCGAGCGTCCCGCCCGACACCTCGTCGTGGACGCCCCCGTTCGGAGTTGGCACGAGGAACTCCTCTGCGGCAGCGACGTGTTGGCCCACGTCACCGAAGCCACTGGAGCCCCGTACCGGACGGCAGCGGGGCTACCGCCCCCGCCCGAAGACCAGCTCCGCCCAGTGCACGCCACCGCACCCGTGCAGGTCCGGGCGCCCGCCCCGGTGCACCAGGTGCGGGCTGCGCGCGGCGGCCGCACGTACGTCCTGCGGACGATCACCGATCAGGCGGCAGGGGCCCGCCGACCGCAGGCAGACGGCGGAGCCCGCCGCCGGACGGACGGAGTGTCAGCGCATGCCTCCGGACGCGAGGATGACGTCCCCGGTGATCCAGCGAGCGTCGTCGGAGGCCAGGAAGGCCACCAGCGGGCCGTAGTCGTCCGGGGTGCCCGTTCGCCCCAGTGGGGTGTCGGCGATCGCCTGTACTTCCTGGGCCGAGCCGGGGAATCCCATGGCCCTGGTGCCCTCGGTGTCCGACGGTCCGGGCATGATCGCGTTGACCCGGATGCCGCGCGGGCCCAGTTCCTTGGCCGCGACGATGGTGAACGCGTTGACGGCGCTCTTGGAGGCGACGTAGAGCGAGGCGTACAGCGGGTGGGTGAGCGTGCCGGCCGTCGAGACGTTGATGATCGACGCGGCGCCGATGTCGTCCTGCGCGGCCAGGGCCTGCGTCGTGAGGATCGTGCCCAGCAGGTTCGTCGTCATCTCGCGCTGGAACTCCTCTTCGGTGATGCCCGACAGCGGCGCGAAGGCGGCGACGGCCGCGTTGTTCACGAGCACGTCGACCGGTCCGTACTCCTCGCGCGCCCGATCGAACAGCCGGCGCACGTCGTCGCCGCGGGCCACGTCCGCCCGGACCGCGATCGCCCGGCCGCCCTCGGCGGTGATGCCCGCGACGACCCGCTCGGCGCCCTTCGCATCCTCCCGGTAGTTCACCACGACGGCCGCGCCGGTCCCGGCCAGTGCCTTGGCGATCCCCGCGCCCAGGCCCTTCGATGCGCCCGTGACGATCGCCGTACGTGCGTTGCTGCTGCTCACAGTGACTCCTCGAACGTTGGTGCTTGCGGAAGTCACCGTAGGAAAGCCCATTACTATCGGGAAGTACCTACTTTTTTGTAAGCTCCTGACGTGATGGAACCTCAGCAGGTCGCGACGGCCAACCGGCTCCTGGCCCACGACACCTTCGACAACAAGTGCGCGCTCAGGCCGATCATGGACCAGACGACGAGCCGCTGGGCGACACTGATCATCTCGGCCCTCATCGCCGGCCCGCACCGCTTCGCGCAGCTGCACCAACGAGTCGGTGGCATCAGCCAGAAGATGCTGTCGCAGAACCTCAAGGCACTGGCCCGGGCCGGGCTCGTCGGCCGCGAGGTCGCGCCCACCAACCCGCCCCAGGTCACCTACAGCCTGACGGAACTCGGTGCCGGCCTGGCCGGGCCGCTGACCGAACTCATCCAGTGGTTCGGCAGGCACGGAGACGAGCTCCTCGCCGCCCAGGAGCACTACGACAGCCAGAAGGCGTCACCGCGCGGGTAACGGGCCGGTCCCATGGGCCGGTTCGGTGGAGTCCCGCGGTGGCACCGGCTGCCCGTGGGCCTGTCTTCGAACCCCCGCCTGCCGGGCCTCGGGTTCCAACGGTCCTCGTGGACGCCCTCGTTCGGAATCGGCACGAGGAACTCCTCTGCGGCAGCGACGTGTTGGCCCACGTCACCGAAGCCACTGGAGCCCCGTACCGGACGGCAGAGGGGCTACCGCCCCCGTTCGAAGACCAGTTCCGTCCAGTGCACGCCACCGCGCCCGTGCAGGTCCGGGCGCTCGCCCCGGTGCAGCAGGTGCAGACCGCGCGCGTCGGCGAGGGTGACGGTGTGCTCGGGCGGGAGATCGAACATGCGGCGGCCGGGCGGGACCGGGCCGTGGCGGAGGGTGAGGGCGAGGCGGCCGCCGGGGGCCAGCAGGCGGGCCAGGGCGTCCATCGCGGGCGGGCATTCGGCCGGGGTGAGGTGCATCCACACGGCGGTGAGCAGCACGAGGTCGAAGCGTGAGCCCTCGGCGCTGAGCAGCGGGAGCGAAGGCAGCGAGTCCGCCACCCACCGCACTCCCGACGCCGCGTGCAACCGCTCCCCCACGGCCCGCAGTTCGGGCGTCGGCTCGGCCGCGACCACCCGGTGGCCGAGGGCAGCGAGGGCGGCCGCATCGCGGCCGGTGCCCGCGCCGATGTCGAGGACGGCGGCGGGCGCCGCCGGATAGAGGTGCAGCAACGAGCGGTGCACCTCGGTGAAGCTCACGCTCTCGTACTGGACGGCGAGTTGCTCCGCCGCCTCGCCGTACCCGGCCGTGCCCGCCGGCCGGTCCGCCGCGCTCATTCCGCCTCCCGGACGGCCACCGCGTCGCCGGCGGCCGCCGCGCTCGCGAAGAAGTCCCGTAGTTCGCGCAGGTCGTTGACCACCTGGGCCGCCCAGGCCTCGGACCAGGGCGTCGGGTAGTCGAGGCGCGCGACCGTGCGAGCGAGCACCGTGTCCTGCTGGCGTACGAGTTCGCCGAGCGCCGAGTCCCGCAGGAACAGGGAGGCGGCCGCGACCTGCTCGGGGCTCAGCACCGGCATCTCGCCACCGGCCTCCCGACGCCCCCCGCCGTAGACCGGCAGCCGGGCGGCGGGGTCGGGGTGCAGGCCGTTCTCGGTGAGGGCTAGCTCCATCAGGACGGCCGTCTGCCGGACGCCGAGGGCGAGTCCGGCGGCGGCCAGCCGGTCGTACCGGACGTCGCGGTGCCGGGGCACCAGCTCGCCGAGTTCCTCCGACGAACAGGTGTCCACGGCCCGCCCCGGCAGGCGGCGCCAGAAGTGATCCACGCTCACCCGGACAGCGTAGCGAACGGACGGCTCGGTGATCAGTGGCTCAGGCCGCGTCCGGTGGGTCCTGGCGGACCCGCCGAAGACCCGCAAGACGCGTCCTATGCCTCGCCGGGATGCCAGGCCGGCCATTCCCAGGGACGGTCGGCCCAGTGCACCTTGACCGGGTCGTGCGGGTCGAGGTCGGGGAAGAGCTGGTGGACGCGGGGTTCGAATTCCTCGGGGCCGAGTGGCTCCCAGCCGTGGCCCTCGAAGTGGACGAGGCGGTAGCGGCTGTCGGTCCGGAAGTCGGCCACCTCGACCAGGGGCGCGGTCGTGCTGTTGGTCTCCATGACCCCCAGCATGTGGCGCGACGGCAATCAGCGCCCCTGCAGACCCCTCTTCCGGGTCATGTCCAGGGGTCGGCGCGCTCGTTGAGTACGGAAAGGTACGGCGGGGGGAGCGCTGGAAGGACGAAGACATGACTGGGCAGTCCACCCGAGAGCAGTGGCAGTGGCCGCCGAACGCCTGGCAGCCGCCTCCCGTCCCCTCCCCTCCCCCGCCGGGAGCGCCCGACTCCCCCGCTCCGGAGGCGCCGCCGCGGCGCTCCCGGAAGGTGTGGGCGGTCGCGGCGGGCGGGACGCTCGCGCTGCTGGCGGCCGTTCTGGTGATGTGCGGCCCGGGCTCGGGCGACGACGTCCACGTGGTGGCCGTGCCGGACGCCTCCCCCTCCGCGGCCACCCCGACGGGCCTGCCGCCGGTCTCGCCGTCGGCCACGAAGCCCGCGCCCTCCCCGCTGCCGTCGCCCGCCCCCGCGATCGCCCAGCTAGGCGGCACGGGCGAGCCGACGTCCCAGGCGGCCGCCCCGGCCGTGACGGCCGCCCCGGCCGAGCCGGAGCCGGCCGACGCCCAGCACGCCACGGCCAGTCCCCGCCCCAAGCCCGGCCGCACCCCGCGCCCCAGCCCGTCCGCCCACGCCGCCCCACCGCCCCCGGGCGGTTCGATCCCCACCTTGGGCCCGGGCGGCATCTGCGACCAGGCCGAACGCGTCGGCCGCTGGCCCGCCGGCTCCGAACAGGCGCGCCTCTGCCACAGCATCTACGGCTGAGCGGTCTCCGGTCCGGTGGCCCGAACCCGGCCGCCGGACCGGTCAGGCTCGCGGGAACGCGTCGGCCCGGGGCATCACGGCGCGCCCAGCAACCCCTTGTCCAGCCGCGGCGCAGGCACCCGCGCGAGGGTGTCCGTGATGTGCCCGGTGTCCCGGTGGAGCACCACGCCCCCCAGGACGGCCGGGCAGCCGGGACCGCTGCCCGGGCAGAGGAGCGGACCGAGGTCCAGGGTCCGGACGCCGTAGCGGGCCGCGAGGCCTCCGTCGAGGAGCGGGTCGGGCTCGAAGGCGGTGTCGCGCGGGAAGAAGCAGGCGTCGGAGCGGCCGTCGGAGGCCGCGAGGAAGGTGGGGGCGTCCTTGCCTGGCATCGGGGTGTCGCCGAGGTAGACGAATCAGCCCCTCCTCACACCGCCTTCAGCTCCTTGGTCAGCTGCTCGAACCGCAGATCCGGTCGGCGCGGGATGCCGAAGCGCTCGTCCCCGTACGGGAACGGACTGTAGACGCCGGTGCGACGGAATCCGCGCCGCTCGTACCAGGCGATCAGCTCCGCGCGCTGCTCGACCACCTTCATCTCCAACAGCGCCACACCCCACTCCTCCCGGGCCACCCGCTCCGCCTCGGCCAGCACCACCCGGCCGATCCCGCCGCCCTGCAGGGTGGGGCGCACCGAGAACATGCCGAAGTAGGCGCGGTCCGCACGCCGCTCCAGCTGGCAGCAGGCGACCAGCTCGCCGTCGCGCTCGACCAGCAGCACGACGCCCTCCGAGTCCTCGACGGCCTCGGTGACACTGGCGGGGTCGGTGCGCTGCCCGTCCAGCAGGTCCGCCTCGGTGGTCCAGCCGGCCTTGCTGACCTCACCGCGGTAGGCGGACTCGACCAGCTCGACCAGCGCCGGGACGTCGGCGACGGTCGCGACGCGGAAGACGGGCTCCCCGGCGGGCCCGGTGGCGATCTCGGACATGGCGGTTCCTCTCCTCGGAAAAGTCGACGTCCGGGCATGGTGCCACAGCACCCGTACCGCGCGGTTCGGGCACCCGCACCCCGAGGGCGGGGCACCCGCGCCGGGCGATGGCGCCCAGCGCCGTGTGACGCGGGTTCAGGGAGTGGCACCGGACACCTGGCGCCACTGGCGGGTACATGGCCACCCTGCTCCCCGGCCGGACCGACCACCGGCCGTACCGGTCCCGTTGGGCCACAGCGCCGCGGGCCGTCGCACCGGAACCAGAGGAGTGTCCATGCCCCGCTCTTCCCGCTCCGTCCGCCCCACCGGTACCACCAGATCCGCCGCCCGCCGCCGGCTGCCCCTAGTGGCCGCGCTCGCCGCCGCGACCGCCCTGGTCGCCGGCGTCGCCGCGCCCGCGTACGCGGCCGATCCCGCCCCTCTTGCCCCTGCCCCCGAGGGCCGTACGGCCTTCCACCCCGACCGCGACTTCGCCGGCTCCACCGTCGCCGCCCACGAGGGCCGCTCCGGCACCGCCCCCCTCGCCTCGCTCGCCGTCACCCAGGCCCCGGGCCTGGGGCCGGCCGGACCCTGCTGCGCGAGGTGTACGAGGCGCGACGGCAGTCGTTCACCGAGCGCTTCACGGACTGGGGGACGAGGACGTCGCCGTGTCCGCCGAGTACCTGGTGCGCTACGGCGCGGCGGACTGACTGCGCTGCGGTCCCGTCCGGACCCCGGGGTACGCCGACGGCCCGGCTCACGCATCGCTACGTGAACCGGGCCGGTCAGGTGGCCGCTTGGCGGCCCGTCAGCCGCCGGACATCCGGCCGACGGGCGGTACTCGCCCGGACCCATCGGTTCGAATAGGCCGATCAGGTCCGATCAGGCCGTACCGATCGGGAGAGGTCCGATCAGTACGCGCTGTGCACCTGCCAGAACGCCCAGGCGGCGTTCGGGCTGCCGTAGACGGTGTTCATGTACTGCAGGGCCCACTTGAGCTGGGTGGCGGGGTTGTTCTGCCAGTCGGAACCGGCCGAGGCCATCTTGTTGCCGGGCAGCGCCTGCGGCAGGCCGTAGGCACCCGAGCTCGGGTTGGTGGCGTGGATGTTCCAGCCGCTCTCGTGGCTGATGATCTGGTCGAACGAGGCCAGCTGGTTCGCCGGGACGATCGAGGCGGCGAGCGCCTGCAGCGCGGCCGGGGTGTTGGCGACCGGGGCGGCCGGGGTGGCGGCCAGCGGGCTGCTGGCGGCCGGCTTGGCCGGAGCCGGGGCGGCCCCGCCCAGGGTCAGGTGCTGGCCCGGGTAGATCTTGCCCGGGCCTTTGGTCAGCACGGACTTGTTGAGGTCGTAGAGCTTCTGCCAGCCGCCCTGCACGTTGTGCGTGGTAGCGATCTTGGTGAGGGAGTCACCGCTCCGGACGGTGTAGACAGCGGGCGCCTGCGGGGCGGCGGCCGGGGCCGAGTGCGCCGGGGCGGGCTTGACGGGGGCGGCGTTCGCGGCGGTGGCGGCGACCACCGGGATGCCGGCGCCGACGCCGACGACCACGGCGGCCGCGACGATGCGCTTGACGGAACCGACGGCGAACAGGCTGGGGCGAGCGTTGACGGGCAGCATGAAGTGCGATTCCTCTCACACGCCTACGAGGTGAGCTGTCGGGTTCGGGCTGGAGTTGCCCGGCCGCGCGGAGACGCGGCTTCACCCCTAGCCCCGCCGGAACCAGTCCGGATGAGGCGACTTACCTGTGGGTCCCCCGCCCCTGCCGCGGTGCTTCATGGATGCACGTGCCCGCCCGATCCGGCGGCAGGATTCGGCGTTCCGGAGAGCGGGGTTCGTTTCGTACGGAGACGAACGAGAAGGACCGTAAACGGCACGGAGCCAATAGCACAAGCCCTCGTGAGCTGGGTCACGGCCCGGCCGGATTGCCCGAATGATCCACAATAGTGCTTGATAACGATTCGATAACGCCCCTATGGGTGCGCGTCAGTGCGGGCCGCCGGGCCCAGTTCGGCGGCCACCGCCCGATGGTGCGCCGTGCGGGTCGCGGGTTCGGGCCCGGCGCGCCCGTCCTGGGGCACGCCGACCTGAGCGACAGTCAGCCCGCCTGCCAGCCCTGCGTATCGACGCCGCCCGACACCTCGGCTGCCGGTCGTACGGGGTGCGGGTGCAGAGGAAGTCGGCCTGGTCCAGGTGGTCGACCGTGCCGTCGGCCCGGTGCACCACGCGCAACGGCTCGCCCGCGCAGTAGCCGTCCAGCCCGGTCCAGGTCCCGTCCGGCTCGGGCTGGAACCGTGAGGTGCGGGGCGCGCCGCCCAGCGCTGTGAGCTCCAGCACACGGCCGGCTCGCAGGTGCGGCGCGACCGCGCCGGCGCCCCAGCACCAGGGGCCGGTCAGCGGTAGCAGCTCCGGGTCGGTATCGGCGAAGGGCCGCCAGGGCTCGGGGACCCGCAGCTCGGGCTCGGCGGTGATCCCGATCAGGTCGCGGGCCACCTGGTCGAGGCCGGCCGCGGTGTTGGCAAGCATGACGGCCGCCACATCGTCCTGCTCGCTGAACAAGAGCGAGGCGGGGAAGCCGGGCCTCGAGCCGCCACCACGACCAACTGGTGGTCGAGCTGCACCGGCAACTACGGCGGCTTCGGCGCCACCAACCCGCTGTGGATCGCCCGTTACTCCTCGACCGTCGGCACCCTGCCGAACGGCTGGAGCTACCAGACCTTCTGGCAGTTCGCCGACTCCGGCACCTTCCCCGGCGACCAGGACCTGTTCAACGGCGCCTCCGACCGCCTGAGCGCGCTCGCGCTCGGCTGACGCGAACGAGCGGCCGCCGCCCCCCGGGGGGGGGCGGCCGCCCCCCCGTCACCCCCGGGCCCCCCCCGTGGGGCCCACCCCCCCGGGCCCCCCCCGCCCGGGCGGACCACGTGCCCCCCCGCACCCGGCCCCCCCCCCCCCCCCCCCCCCCGCGGCGCGCGCGCCGCGGCCCCCCCCACCCCCCCGCCCCCCCCCGGGGGGGGGGCGCCCCCCGCTCCCCGTTCAGCACGGGTCCACCAGCGTGAGCCGATCAGCGCGGGTCCACCAGCTCCGGGGCGAACACCGTGCCCAGCGGCTCCGGGCCCACGTACTGCTGGCAGTTGCACTGACCCGGCTCGTAGCGCACCGGCCGGCGGTCGGCGTCCCAGGCGGTGGGCGTCTCGACCACCTCGTGGCAGCGGCCCTGCTTGTCGTGCTTGGCCAGGTGGTGGGTGCAGCCGCAGACCGGCTCGGGCGGGCGGTTGGCCTCCTCCAGCGCGAGGCGCTGGCGGTGCTGGGTGTCGAGCAGTTCGAGCTTGCGGCTGTGACGGACCTTCAGCCCCTTGCGCACCCGGCCGGCGACCGACCCGCCGCCGTAGAGCACGGCCGGCGCCAACCACAACAGGCCCCACAACGAATCCACCGACGCCCCCACTGCTGCCGTTTCCTGGTGCAGATCATACGACTGACCAGAGCGAACGACACAGAAGGGACGGCCGGATCAGCGGATCACCGGCAGCACCGGCCCCGCACTGCGGCCCGCCGCCGCCTCGATGAACGCCACCGGATCGGCGACCTCGGCCAGCAGGTCACGGGTGAAGTTCAGGGCCCCTTCGGCGGGCGCCGGACCGCCGACCGCCGCGATCAGGTCGAGCAGGTGGACGGTCGCCTCCATCAGCGCCACCTCGCCCAGCGCCCCCACCGTGGCACTGCCGAGCAGCGGGTGCGCCACCACCGTGCTGGGCGGAAGGTCGGCGAGTCCGGCCAGGGCGGCCGGGCCCTCGACGCCGAACCGGGCGATCAGCACGGCCGGTTCGGCCGCCTCGGCCGCCTGCTTGGCCAGGTCGGCGACCTGCCCGGCGGCAGTGTGGGCGATCCCGCCCGGCCGGTTGAACGCCCGCAGGATGCCCGCCCCGCTCGTCACCTCGGCCGGGCCGTCCAGCACCGCCACCCGCAGCCCGGTGAACATCTCCGGCACCGGCGCCACGTGCGCGTACAGCTCCCGGACGGTCCAGTCGGGCAGCCGGGTGGGCCGGTCCCAGTCCTCCGCCGACAGGGCCGCGCCACGCTCGGCCCAGGAGGCCCAGGCCTCCGCCAACATGGCGCGCACGGGGTTGTTCTGACTGGTCATCGGATCTCCTTCGCACACGTGGTCACCGGAGTGCCCCACGCTACCCTGCGGCCACGGAAACCCACTTGCCGCCCTGGCGTTCCGGCCGCGACGATCGGCGTATGACCGATACCCCCGCCCGCCCGCTGCCCGTGACCACCGCCGTACGCCCGACCCCGGTCCAGCAGCCCGGCCGTCCCCGGAGGCCCGACCGCGCCCACGCGTGAGCGCCGCGCTGGTCGCGGGGCTGCTCGCCGGGTACGGCGTGGCCGTACCGGTGGGGGCCGTCGGGGCCTACCTGGTCTCGCTCACCGCGCGCAGCTCGCTGCGCACCGGCGCCTGCGCCGCGCTCGGCGTGGCCACCGCGGACGGGCTGTACGCGCTGCTCGCGGCCGTCGGCGGCACCGGCCTGGCGCCGCTGCTCGAACCGGTCGCCGGGCCGCTGCGACTCGCCTCGGCCCTGGTGCTGCTCGCGCTCGCCGCCCGCACCGCCGCCACCGCCCTGCGCAGCCGCCGGACGACCGCCACGCTCGCGGCCGAGGCGCCGCCCGGCCCGCTCCGCGCCTACCTCACCCTGCTCGGGATCACCCTGCTCAATCCGCTGACCGTGCTCTACTTCGCCGCCCTCGTCCTGGGCAGCGGGAGCCGGGACGGCGCTATCTCGGGCCCGCTCGCCCGGGCGGTGTTCACCGCCGCCGCCTTCGCCGCCTCCGCCAGCTGGCAGCTGCTGCTCGCCTCCTGCGGCGCGCTGCTCGGCCGGGCGCTCACCGGCCCCCGCGGCCGCCTGCTCACCGCCCTCGGCTCGGCCGCCCTGGTCGGCTGGCTCGCCGTCCGCCTGCTGATCGGCGCGGCGTGAGCCCGCGGCGCTCAGCCCTGAGGGGCCCTCCCCGCAAGCCCTCCCGGCATCCCCGTCAGAGCCGGGCGCCGAGCATCCGCAGCACCAACTCGCCGTAGCGGCGCCCGAGTTCCTCCGGCGTCTCGGTGGAGCGCTCGGTGTACCAGCGGGAGACGTCGATGCCCAGCGAGGTGACCGCACGGGCCGCCGTGCGCACCTCCGAGACCTCGAACTCGCCCGCCGCCACGCCCGCCTCGATCAGCGTGCTGACCTCGCGCTCGATGTCCAGCCGCAGCGCCGCGACCACCGCGTAGGCGTCCTCGGGCAGCGCGTGAAGCTCGTAGTTGACCACCCGGCCGACCGTCCGGGCCCGGGCGTGCCAGACGGTGAAGTCCTCGACCAGGCGCCGCATCCGCTCGGCCGGGCCGCCGTCCCCGGCCGTCGCCGCCCGGACCAGGGCCAGCGTCGCGGCGTGCCCGGCCTGGCTGATCTCGGCGAGCAGCGCGGCCTTGGACTGGTAGTGGATGTACAGCGCGGCCGGGCTCATCCCGGCCGCGGTGGCGATGTCCCGGGTGGTGGTGGCGTGGAAGCCGCGCTCCGCGAACGACTCGACGGCCGCCTGGAGCAGCCGGTACGCCGCCTCGGGGCGGGTGTCGGCGCCGGGCAGGGTCGGCCAGAGGTCGGCGATGGGCGTTCTGGTCATGGCGCCATCCTCCCAGAAGACTCGTACAGGCATTCCCGCCGACCGCTGTGCGGACCGTCGGGCCGGTCGACCGGCGGGCTGTGGCGCCCGCCGACTGTTGACAGGTTCCCGCACCGACACCATGCTGAGCAAGCGCTTAGTCAGCGCCCGTCCCTCAGGATCCGGGATTCAGGATCCTCGCGCGAAAGGCAGGACCCTCCGTGGTGCACTCCTTCAAGGGCCAGGTGGCCGTCGTCACCGGATCGAGCCGGGGCATCGGCCTCGGCATCGCGCGCGAGCTGGTCGACCGCGGCGCCAAGGTCTGCCTCACCGCCCGCAACCCGGAGCCGCTCGCCGAGGCCGTCCGCGACCTGGGCGGCCCGGACAACGCGATCGCCGTCGCGGGCAAGGCCGACGACCCGGCCCACCAGGAGGAGGCCATCGCCCGCACCCTGGAGGCCTTCGGCCGGCTCGACCACCTGGTCAACAACACCGGCATCAACCCGGTCTACGGGCCGGTGCTGGAGACCGACGACGCGGCCGCCGCCAAGATCATGGCCGTCAACGTGCTCGGCCCGCTGGCCTGGATCCGCCGGGCGCACGCCGCGTGGATGGGCGAGCACGGCGGCTCGGTCGTCAACGTCGCCTCGATCACCGGCATTCGCGCCTCGGCCGGGATCGGCATGTACGGCGTCAGCAAGGCCGCCCTGATCCGGCTCACCGTCGAACTCGGCGCCGAACTGGGCCCGCAGGGCATCCGGGTCAACGCCGTCGCCCCCGCCCTGGTGAAGACCAAGTTCGCCGAGGCGCTGTACGTGGGCCGCGAGGCGGAGGTCACCAAGGCCTACCCGCTGGGCCGGCTCGGCGTCCCCGAGGACGTCGCGGGCGCGGTCGCCTTCCTGCTCTCCTCCGACGCCGGCTGGATCACCGGCCAGACCCTCGTGGTGGACGGCGGCGTCACCCTCGGCGGTGGCCTGTGACGGACGACCTGGCGGACCAGGGCGTGGTGGTGACCGGCGCCGGCCGGGGCATCGGCGCCGCCCTGGCCAAGGCCTTCGCCGAGGCCGGCGCCCGGGTCGTGGTCAACGACCTGGACGCCGAGGCCGCCCGCAAGGTCGCCGAGGAGTGCGGCGGCACCCCCCTGCCCGGCGACGCCGCCTCCGCCACCGGCCTGGCCACCCTGGTCGGCCGGGCCCGCGCCGCGCTCGGCGAGATCGACCTGTGGTGCGCCAACGCCGGCGTCGCCCCAGTCGGCGGCGCCGACGCCCCCGCCGCGGCCTGGGCCAGCGCCTGGGAGGTCAACGTGATGGCGCACGTGCGGGCCGCCGAACTGCTGCTCCCCCGCTGGCTGGAGCGCGGAAACGGCCGGTTCCTGGCCACCGTCTCCGCCGCCGGGCTGCTCACCATGCTCGGCTCGGCCCCGTACGCGGTCAGCAAGCACGGCGCGCTCGCCTTCGCCGAATGGCTCTCCGCCACCTACCGCCACCGGGGCATCCGGGTGCACGCGCTCTGCCCGCAGGGCGTGCGCACCGACATGCTGGCCTCGACCGGCCCGGTCGGCGAGGCACTGCTCGCCCCGACCGCGCTGGACCCGGAGGACGTCGCCGAGGAGGTGATGGACGCGCTGCGCCACGACCGCTTCCTGATCCTGCCGCACCCGGAGGTCGCCGAGTACTACCGCATCCGGGCGAGCGAACCGGAGCGCTGGATCGCCGGGATGAACCGGCTCCAGCGGGGCCTGGAGGAGAGTGAGACATTGTGAGGGCCTGGCAGGTGGGTGAGCTCGGCGAGCCGGCCGCAGTGATGCGGCTCGCCGAGGACGTGCCGCGGCCGGTGGCCGGCCCGGGCCAGCTGCTGGTCCGGGTCAGGGCGGCGGCGGTGAACTTCCCGGACGCCCTGATGGTGCGCGGGCACTACCAGGTCCGCCCGCCGCTGCCGTTCACGCCCGGCGTGGAGCTGTGCGGCGAGGTCACGGACGGCGCCCGGCGGGGCGAGCGCGTGATCGGCAACCCGGTGCTGCCGCACGGCGCCTTCGCCGAGTACGCGCTGCTGGACGCCGCGGCCGCGTTCCCGGCCCCCGAGGCGCTGGACGACGCCGAGGCGGCCGCGCTGCACATCGGCTACCAGACCGCCTGGTTCGCCCTGCACCGCCGGGCCCGGCTGCGGGTCGGCGAGACCCTGCTGGTGCACGCGGCGGCCGGCGGGGTCGGCAGCGCGGCGGTGCAGCTGGGCCGGGCCGCCGGGGCGCGGGTGATCGCCGTGGTCGGCGGCGCGGCCAAGGCGGAGACAGCGCGTTCGCTGGGCGCCGACCTGGTGGTGGACCGGACGGCCGAAGACTTCGTCGCCGCCGTCAAGCAGGCCACCGGCGGACGCGGCGCGGACGTGGTGTTCGACCCGGTCGGCGGCGACGCCTACACCGGCTCCGCCAAGTGCGTCGCCTTCGAGGGCCGGATCGTGGTGGTCGGATTCGCCGCCGGACAGATCCCGGCGCCGGCGCTCAACCACGCCCTGGTGAAGAACTACTCGATCCTGGGCCTGCACTGGGGCCTCTACAACACCCACGACCCGCGCGCGGTCCGCGCCGCCCACGACGAGCTGACCAAGCTCACCGAGCAGGGCGTGGTCCGGCCGCTGATCAGTGCCCGGGTGCCGCTGGCCGGCGCAGCGGACGCCGTCCAGCGGGTGGCCGACGGACTGAGCACCGGCCGGATCGCCGTCCTCGGGGATTAGCAGGCCGGGGAGTAGCAGACCGCGCTCGGCCCGCTCCAGCGGGTCGGCGTCGGGGTCGGGCTGGTCGAGGTCGAGGATGGCGGTCCACTCGGCCGGCTCGGCGTCCCCCGCAGGGCGCCGTGGGAGACCTCCACGGCTCCCGCTCCACCGGCCGACCGCCCACGCCCGCATCGACACCCGGCAACCCGGCGCTCCGCGCAGCCGCCCTGACGGTCACTCCAGCGCCCCGCGCCGCCGGGAATCCGGGTGCGGGAAGGAATCGGCCCCTGCCAGGATGCCGGGATGACATCGTTTTCCGCCGCTCGCGACTCATTGGAGGGCCTGGCCCTCGGGGACGGATTCGGGGAGCGCTGGTTCCCCCTCTTCCGGACGCCCCGGGAGGCGTTCGACCAGATCCGGGCCCGGCGCACGCCGCAGGAAGGACCCTGGCACTGGACCGACGACACCGCGATGGCGCTGTCGGTGTACGGGGTCCTCACCGCCTTCGACGCGGTGCACCAGGAGCGCCTCGCCAAGGCCTTCGGGGCCACCTACCTGGCCGACCCGGGCCGCGGCTACGGGCACGGCATGCACCTGCTGCTGCCCGAGCTGGCCGAGAATCCCGGAAGTTGGCGTACCGGGGCGCGCGAGCTGTTCGACGGTCAGGGCAGCCTCGGCAACGGCGCGGCCATGCGGGTGGCACCGCTGGGTGCCTGGTTCTGCGCGGACCTCGACGAGGCGGCGGAGCAGGCGGCGCTGTCCGCCGAGGTCACCCACGCACACCCCGAGGGCGGGGCCGGGGCGGTCGCGGTCGCCCTGGCGGCGGCCCTAGCCGCCCGCGGCCGCACCGGGCCCGCGCCCGCCAGCGCCGAGCTGCTGGCGGCGGTGGCCGACCGCACCCCCGCCGGCGCCGTCCGCGACGGGCTGCGCAGCGCCGCCGGGCTGCCCGCGGACACCGAGCCCTGGCGGGCGGCCGACCTCCTCGGCAACGGACAGCGGATCACGGCCAGCGACACCGTCCCCTTCGCCCTGTGGTCCGCCGCGCACCACCTGGACAGCCTGACCGACGCGCTGTGGACCACCGCCGAGGGCCTCGGCGACGTGGACACCACCTGCGCCATCACCGGCGGCGTGGTCGCGGCCCGCACCGGACTGGCGCGGGTGCCGCAGGTCTGGCTGGCCTGCCGCGAGCCGCTGCCCGACTGGGTCGCGCAGGCCGCCGACGAGGTCAGCGGCCCGCGATGACCTCCAGGGCCGGGCGGGGCGGGCGGCCGAGCAGCGCCGCCAGGTCGCCCGGCCCGCCCGGGCCGGCCAGGAAGCCGTGGGCGATCGCCGAGTAGGTGCCGACCACCATCGGCACCTGGAAGTCCAGCGCGCCCGAGGCCGCCACCGCCGTCCGGGCCTCTCCCAGCCCGCCCGGGCGGTACTCCGCGCCGAGCACCTCGGCCACCTCCGCGCCGCCCACCGCCCGCTCCCCCACCAGCTCGTAGGTGCGGCCCGCGTGCGCGGCGGGCGCCAGGGCGACGTTGACCGCCACCTCGGCGAGGTCCGCCCGGGCCACCGCCGCCAGCCGTCCGGTACCGAGCGGCGCGGTGATCACCCCGTCCGGGCCGGGCGCGGCGATCGCGGCCAGCAGCTCCGCGTAGAGGCCGTTGCGCAGCACCGTCCAACGCAACACGGCGGATTCGCGCAGCCGCCGCTCGGTCCAGCGGTGCGCGAGCGCGTAGGGCAGGTGGTCGCCGTCGCCCGAGAGGCTGGTGTAGACGACGTGCTCGACGCCCGCCTTCTCCGCCGCCTCGATCGCCGCGCCGTGCCGGGCGATCACCACGTCGTCCTCGGCGGCGCCGGCCGAGATCAGCAGCAGGGTCGTCACCCCGGCGAAGGCCTCCGTCAGGGTCTCCGGCCGGTCGAAGTCCACCAGCCGGGCGGGTACTTCGGCCGGCACCCGCTCGGGCGTCCGACTCCCCGCGAGGACGCCCTCGCGCCCACCGAGCCTCTCCAGCACGAGGGCGCCGAGACCTCCGTTGACACCGGTGACGAGCAGCATGGTTCCCCTCCAGGGATGATCGGCCGTTGGCTACGCGACCATCCTCGATAGCCTGGGCGTCCGGCGTAAGGAGGCACTTCCATGTCCGTAGGACACACCGCGGTAACCACCCCCCGTCCCGTCGTGTGGTGCGAGGACGGCGTGGACTGCGGGATCCGCGACCTGCTGAGCCGGCTGGGCGACAAGTGGTCGGTGCTAACCGTGGTCGAACTCGCCCAGGGCGTACGGCGGTTCCGCGAGCTGCAGCGGGCGCTGCCGGGGATCTCCCAGCGGATGCTGACCCTGACGGTGCGCCGGCTGGAGCGCGACGGCCTGGTGTCGCGGACCGTCCACCCGACCGTCCCGCCGCAGGTGGAGTACGAGTTGACGCCGCTCGGGCACAGCCTGACCCACCTGGTGCGGGCGATGGTGGACTGGTCCTACGACCACCACGACGCGATCGTCGACTCGCGCGCGGCCTGGGACGAGGCCAACCCGGGCTCGGAGATCCGCTGAGGGTTGTCCGATCACATGCGAACCAGTCAGGTGATCATTTGTCGGACAGTCCTCAGTGTCATGCCCGGCGAGGTCAACGCCAGATCCTCCGTGGCTACCCGTTCAGGTGAATGCACCGCCCGGCTCTGCTAGTTCGAGGGCAAGCGATGTTCCAATTGGCATCGCACTCGGGCCTGAGCTGTGACATCACACCCTGATCGTGCGCGAACCGCACGGCCCTCAGCGAGAACGGAACTGCCCCCATGGCAATCGCCCTCCGCAAGACTCTCGCCGTCGCCACCCTGGCACTCACGGCCTCCTTCCTGCCCGCCGGTCAGGCGGGGGCCTCGGACGCCACCCACTCGACCCCGCGCACCCCCGGTGCCTACTGCCTCGCCGACGCCTGGCAGACCCCGAACGTCAGCACGAAGCCGTGCAACACCGGCGACCCCGGCCAGCACTGGACCGTCTCGGGCGAGCAGATCTCCCTCAGCAACGCGCGGGGCTACTGCCTCGCCAACACGTGGCAGTCCCCGTTCGTCTCCACGAAGCCGTGCAACCCCAACGACTCGGGGCAGTACTGGACGGTCTCGGGCGAGCAGATCTCCCTCACCTTCGACCCGGCCTACTGCCTCGCCAATACCTGGGGCACCCCGAACGTCAGCACGAAGCCGTGTAACATCACCGACCCCGGCCAGCACTGGGTGGTCTTCAACGACGAGATCAGCCTGGCGCTCGCCTGATACCCCACTGCCCTGCCCACTGCGCGGGAAGTCGGCCCGGCCGACTTCCCGCGCAGTGCCGTCCACCCAGGATCGGTGGGCTCCGATCTGCGGGTGGATTCGGTGGTGCCCACTCGCACGCGCGAGGAGGCTTCCGCAGGCTCCTGGCCGCGTGATTACGGTGGTCAACACAAGGCAGGAGGAGTTCCTGCCCCCCTTTCTCGCGAGGTCGGTTCCCATGAGCCTGAGCATCCGCAACCAGTTCCCCGGCACGGTCACCTCCGTCACCACCGGTGAGGCGATGGCGACGGTGAAGGCCCGCCTGGACGGCGGTCAGGAGATCACGGCGGCCGTCACCGCAGACGCCGTGAAGGACCTCGGGCTCGCCGAGGGCGCTGCGGTGCGCGCCATGGTGAAGTCCACGGAGGTCTCGCTCGCGACCGGACCGGTGGCCGGTCTGAGCATCCGCAACCGGATCCCCGGCACAGTGGTCGACGTGGCGGCGGGGGCCGCCATGGCGACGGTGAAGGTGTCCGTCGAAGGCGGCGAGCTGACCGCGGCCATCACCAAGGACGCTGCGACCGAACTCGGCCTGGAGGCCGGCTCTTCGGTCGTCGCGCTCATCAAGGCCACCGAGGTCTCGCTCGCCACGGCGTGACCCACCGCGGACGGGACTCCCCTACCGCTCGTACGTCATCTCCGGGAACCGCGCCGAGGGCCCGTCCAGCAGGTGGTCGTCGTGGCCGCGCAGCCAGCGGTCGAGGAAGGAGGCGACGTAGCTGCGGGTGGCCAGCTCGGCGCGGTCGGGGCGGATGTCGCCGACGTCCTCGGCCAGCTTCTCGGGGCTGATCGCGCCCTGGCGGGCGAGCTGCGGGAGCAGGGACTGCGCGTCGGTGTAGGAGCCGTGCCGGGAGCCTTCCATGGTGAGGTCGGCGTGCCAGCCGGTGCTGTGCTGCCACAGGGCGTCCCAGCCGGGCTGCTGGTGGTAGCTGCCGGAGTCCGCGTTCCGCGTGCCCATCAGCAGGAAGGGGCGGTCCAGGCCGTCCTGGGCGACGCTGAGCGGGAAGACGCCGGTGTGGCCGTCCGGGCCGGGGAAGTGCAGCTGCCCGTCCAGGTTGATCCCGGCCGCGATCCGGGGGTCGTCGTGCATGGTCTGCAGTGCGGTGGAGCCGCCCCCCGAGTGGCCGACCATGCCGATCCGGTCGAGGTCGAGCGAGTCGGCGAGGCCGGCCGGAAGGCTGCGGTCGCGGCGCAGCCCGGCGAGCTGGTCGAGCACGAAGCGGGTGTCGTCGACGCGGGTCTGCACCGTGGTGCGCAGGACTTGACCCATGTCGAGGTCGGGCTTGTCCAGCAGCTCGGGGAAGACGGAGGTGGCCAGGTCGCCGTTCGGGAACTGGACCTCGGAGGCCTCCCAGGTGTGGTCGATGGTGACGACGACGTAGCCGCGCGAGGCGAGGTCCTCGACCAGGGCGGTGCCCCAGGTGCGCGGGTCGCCGAGGCCGGGCGAGTACAGGACGACGGGGCGCTTGCCGCCCGGGAGGGCGGGCGCGTCGGCGCGGGCGTGGGTGCGGATGCCCGCCCAGTCGGTGCGGCCGGCCTCGAAGCCGTAGTCCTTCTGGCCGACGCTCCCGGCGCTGCCGAAGTGCGCGGCGGCCGCGGGCTCCATGTAGCGGGCGCGGTCGGCGCCGGTGGCGGGGCGGGCGGTCGGGTACCAGAAGCTGATCATCAGCTCGCGGGGTTTCCCGGGCTTCAGCGGGAACTCCCGATCTTCGTCGGTCAGTTGCAGGGTGGTGGTGCCGATCGGGTACGGCCCGGTCGGCCGCGGCAGCCACGCGGTGGCCTGCCGCTGGCCACCGGCGTCCTCCGGTGCCGCCAGCGCCCCGGGCGCGCCCGTCACTCCGAGCGCCGCCGACGCCGCCAGCAGTACCGCCGCCACAGCCCGTCCTCGCCTGACCATCGCGTCTCCCCTCATCTCCGGTCGACCTCTCCGTATCGACCTGGCATGCGGGAGACAGTACGGGCGCGGACGGGCCGCGGCCGTCATACCGTGGAGCCAACTCACCCCTGCTGCCCAGGTATGACGCCTATGGATCACCGGCTGCGGGTCACCGGTACTTCTTGAGCTCCCGGCGGGCCAGCGAGCGCTTGTGCACCTCGTCCGGCCCGTCGGCGAGGCGCAGGCTGCGGACGCCGGCCCAGAGCTGGGCGAGCGGGGTGTCCTGGCCGGTGCCGCCGGCGCCGTGGGCCTGGACGGCCTTGTCGAGGATCCACTCGACGGTGATCGGGGTGGCGATCTTGATGGCCTGGATCTCGGTGTGCGCGCCGCGGTTGCCGACGGTGTCCATCAGCCAGGCGGTCTTGAGGACGAGCAGCCGCAACTGCTCGATGCGGACCCGGGATTCGGCGATCCAGTCCTGGATCACGCCCTGCTCGGAGAGCGGACGGCCGAAGGCGACACGAGCGCTGGCCCGGCGGCACATCAGCTCCAACGCCCGCTCGGCCATGCCGATGGCGCGCATGCAGTGGTGGATGCGGCCGGGGCCGAGCCGGGCCTGGGCGATGGCGAAGCCCGTGCCCTCCTCGCCGATCAGGTTCTCCGCCGGCACCCGGACGTCCTCGAAGAGCACCTCGGCGTGGCCGCCGTGGTCGGAGTCGTCGTAGCCGAAGACCGTCATGCCGCGCTTGAAGGTGACACCCGGGGTGTCGCGCGGGACGAGGATCATGCTCTGCTGACGGTGCGGTTCGGCGTCCGGGTCCGTCTTGCCCATCACGATCAGGATCTTGCAGTCCGGGTTCATCGCCCCGGTGATGTACCACTTGCGGCCGTTGATCACGTACTCGTCGCCGTCCCGGACGATCCGGGTGGCGACGTTGGTGGCGTCCGAGGAGGCCACCTCGGGCTCGGTCATCGCGAAGGCGGAGCGGATCCCGGCGTCCAGCAGCGGGCGCAGCCAGCGCTCCTTCTGCTCGGCGCTGCCGAACTCGGCGAGCAGCTCCATGTTGCCGGTGTCGGGGGCCGCGCAGTTGAGCGCGGGCGGGGCCAACTGGGGGCTGCGGCCGGTGATTTCGGCGAGCGGCGCGTACTGGAGGTTGGTCAGCCCGGCGCCGTGCGCGCCCGGAAGGAAGAGGTTCCACAGGCCCTGCTTGCGGGCCTCGGTCTTGAGCTCGGCGATCACCGGCGGGACGGCCCACGCCCCGCGGGCCGGGTCGGCGAGCTGCTCGGCGAGGACGGGCTCGGCCGGGTAGACGTGCTCGTCCATGAAGGCGAGCAGCTGCTCGCGGAGTTCGTTCGTCCGGGCGTCGTAGGCGAAGTCCATTCAGTTCTCCTTGAGGGTGCTCAGGCCGTGCCGGGCGAGGATCGGGGCCATCTCGCCCGCGCGCTCGAACCCGGCGCCCAGGGTGCGGCCCTGCTGGAAGCGGAAGTGGATGCCCTCGGCGACGGCGGCGAGCTTGAACGAGGCGAAGGCCACGTACCAGTCGAGGTCGGCGGCCTGTCGGCCGGTCAACTCGGCGTAGTAGGAGACGATTTCGTCGGGCCTGGGGAAGCCGGGGGCGGTCATGGCCGAGGGGATGATGCCGCCGCCGACGCCGGCGAGCTCGGTGTACATCACGAGCAGGCCGATGTCGGTGAGCGGGTCCCCGAGGGTGGACATCTCCCAGTCGAGGACGGCGGTGATCGTGTCGCCGTCGTCGACCAGGACGTTGTCCAGCCGGTAGTCGCCGTGCACCAGGGCGGGCGCGGGCGAGGTCGGCAGGCGCTCGGCGAGCAGGGCGTGCAGCCGGTCGAGGTCGGGGAGGTCGCGGCTGCGGGAGGCGGCGAGCTGCTTGGACCAGCGGCGCAGCTGGCGCTCCAGGTAGCCGTCGGGGTGCCCGAAGTCGGCGAGACCGACGGCGGCCGGGTCGATCCGGTGCAGGGCGGCCAGGGTCTCGACCAGACGGCGGCCGAGCGCGTTGACGCGCCGCTCACCGAGAGCGGCCAGCGTTTCACGGTCCCGGTGCGCCGTGCCGGTGACGTACTCCATGAGGTACCAGGGCGCGCCGAGCACGTCGGTGTCGTGGTCGATCAGCAGCATGCGGGGAACGGGCACCCCGGTGCCGCGCAGGGCGGACATGACGCGGTACTCGCGGCCCATGTCATGGGCGGTCGCGAGGACGTGCCCGAGCGGGGGACGGCGAAGGACCCAGCGGGAGGCGCCGTCGGTGAGGAGGTACGTGAGGTTGGAGCGACCCCCCTCGATGAGGTCGGCCCGCAGCGGGCCCTGGACGGCGCCGGGCAGCTCGCGGTCCAGGTGGGTGCGGAGGCGAGCCAGGTCCAGGCCCGGCGGGTCGGCGGGGGTCTCGGGCATCGGGCGGCTCCTCGGGGGCGGATGCGGGTGACTAAGCGCTTGCTTAGCATCGATCCCAGTGCCGCCCCATGTCAATGCCACCCCGCATGCACGCTCCTATGCTCCTGCGACCCGGGACACCCGATTTGTGAGCGCCGACAGTCGGCCGACGGGTCAGCCGGAGCGTCGCGCCAGGGCCAGCACGCTCAGCCCGAACATCAGGACGCCCAGCGGCAGATGGACCGCCGGCACGTGCGCGATCCCGAGCACGACCTGCACCGAGGCGAGGACCAGGAAGCCGGATGCCTCCCGGACCGGCCGCAGCGGGCCGCCGCCCGGCTTCCACGCCAGCACCGCCGCGAGCACGTACAGCATCGACGCCGCGTACATCACCCGGGCGCCGGCGCTGTGCAGCGTCTCGCCGTAGGAGGTGGTCAGCAGGAGTCCGGCCGAGACCGCCTGCAGGAAGATGGTCAGGGTCTGCAGCGCGATCGCGATCCGCAGGAGCGGGAAGCCACGCCGTGCCGTCGTCGTCTGGGTCGCCATGTCGCCGTCCTCTTTCCGCCCGGGGGCAGTGGATCGATAGGGTCTCACCGGTCCGACGACGCGGGCCCGCGGAAGGTAAGGCGAGGAGGCGGTCGGGGGCATGGGGACGGCGGGGACGGGTGCCGACGCGATAGCCGGCGAACGACGCCAACTGCTCAACATCGCCTACCGCATGCTCGGTTCGCTGGCCGAGGCCGAGGACGCCGTCCAGGAGGCCTACACGCGCTGGTACGCGCTGCCGCGGCGGCGGCAGGAGGAGATCGCCTCCCCCGGTGCCTGGCTGACGACCGTCACCAGCCGGATCTGCCTGGACCTGCTCGGTTCGGCGCGGGCCCGGCGGGAACGCTACGTCGGCGTGTGGCTGCCCGAGCCGCTGCCGGACCGCGCCGAGCGGGGCCTCGGCCGGCCCGGCGACCTCGTCGGTGCCACCGGCCTCGCCGATCTCGCCGACCAGATCGTCCTGGACGAATCGGTGGCCATGGCCTTCCTCGTCGTCCTGGAGTCGATGACGCCCGCCGAGCGGGTGGCCTTCGTCCTGCACGACGTCTTCCGCTACCCCTTCGCGGAGATCGCCGACGTCCTCGGCCGCACCCCCGCGGCCTGCAAGCAGTTGGCGTCCTCCGCCCGGCGGCGGGTGGCGGGCGCGCCCACCCCGGTGCCCTCGGCGGGGCGGGCCGACACCGTGCGACGCGTCAAGGAGGCCTGGGAGAGCAAGGACATCGCGGCGCTCGTCGCCGTCCTCGACCCGGCCGCCATGATGACCGCCGACGGCGGCGGCATGGTCGGGGCCGCCCTGCGCCCGGTCAAGGGCGGCGCGCGCATCGCCCAGTACATGGTCGCCATCGCCGACAAGGCCCCGGGGTTGGAGCTCCTGGAGCGGTCGGTCAACGGCGCGCCCGGCCTGGTGGCCCGGCGCGACGGTGTGGTGATGACGGTGGCCTCGTTCGACGTCACCGACGGCCGCGTCACCCGGATCTGGGCGGTCCGCAACCCGGAGAAGCTCGGGCCCTGGCTGCGGGACCCATCGGCGCCCTGGTAGTGCTTTCTCAGGTCGGAGCTGGTCTTGGCCTGGCGACCGGCTGCCGGCAGGTCCAGGGGCTCTGCGGAGTTGCTCCGCGACGAGCTGACTAGCGCGCCACGCGGTAGCGGACGTAGACGACTCTCGAGCTGAAGGTGCGGGTCTCGACGAGTTCGAGATCCACCCGGCGCTCGCGCTGGGGAAAGAACGGAATGCCACCGCCAACCAGCACCGGGTAGACCATGGCCCGGTACTCGTCGATCAGACCCGATCCGGCCGCCTCGGCGGCGAGGGTCGCGCCGCCGATCGCGATCTCCGCCTCCCCCGGCTCGGCTCGCAACCGCTCGATCTCCTCCATCAGACCGCCGGAAGCCAGGCGGGCATTGCCCTGCACCGCCGACAGCGTGGTGGAGAACACCACCTTCGGGAGCGGCTTCCAGAGCGCGGCCCACTCGAGCATCGAGTCGTCGAGCGATGGATCCTGATCGGCGGTCTCCCAGTACAGCATCGTCTCGTACAGCCGTCGTCCCAACAGGTGGACGCCGACCTCTCGGATCTCGTCGATCCAGAAGCGAAAGACGTCCTCGTCCGGCGCCGCCCAATCGAAGCCGCCGCCCGGCCCGACGATGTAGCCGTCGAGTGAGACGCCCATCGAGTAGGTCACGCTGCGCATCAGAAGCCCTCCTCGGTAACCTCGCTGGCACCTCGCGGCTGGTTGCAGGAAGCGTGACCACTTGGTGCCGACAAGCGTGTCCCATCGACCAGAAACCGCCAGCTAACCACGCCCCGCCGGTTCCACCTATCGTGTCCAGGCTCAAACCGCCGACGGAGGTCGCGGAACCCCTTGTTAGATATTTAGCCAAGGTGCTAAATGTTGGGTATGACAGAAGCTCAGGACGAGACGGGAGCGTTCCGTGCTCTCGCCGATCCGACGAGGCGCCAGATCCTCGAGGACCTCAGAGGCGGTGAGCTCGCGGCCGGCGAGATCGCAGCCAGGTTCGCGATCAGTGCGCCCTCGATCTCACGGCATCTCGGCGTGCTCAAGGGAGCCGGACTGGTCACCGAGCGACGGGAAGGCAACCGGATCTTCTACGCGCTGGCCGAGGATCGCCTGGCCACCTGCATCGGCCGGTTCCTCAGCGCCGTCTGCCCCGAGCAGATCGTGCTTCGCCACACCAAATGGCGCCCCGGGGCGCAGAGCGAGGGGTCATGAGGCAGCCACGACTGTCCAGCGTCGTTGAACGACGGCTACTGGTCAACGACCCGGCCCTGAAGGACCGGGCTTGAGGTTAACCATGTGCCCGATGAGTCGCCCCACCGGTGGTCACCTCGTCTCAGCAGCGCTAGACGCTGCTGGGGCGGTTGACTGCGCCCCGCTGCCACGCATCAGCCGCACGGTGGCGGATGTTGCGGGAGGCGTTGATGTCCGCGTGCATGGTCGTCCCGCAGGAGCGGCACGCGAACGTGGCCTGGTCCACTCGGTTCTGTCTGTGGGTGTGCCGGCAGGCGGAGCACTGACGGGAGGTGTGGGCCGCGTTGACGTGCACGACGGGAACCCCGGCGCGCTGGGCCTTGTACTCCACAAAGGCTCCGAACTGGGCGAACGCCCAGGAGTGGAGGCGGTACCGCTGGTCGTGCCTGGCCTTGACCCTCTCGCGGATGCCCGTCAGGTCTTCCAGGGCGATCCCGCGCGAGGTGCGTTCAGCGGTCGTGACGATGGACTTGGAGATGCGGTGGTTGGTGTCGGTGGCGAACCGCTGCTCACGGCGGCGGATCGCCTTCAACCGGCGTTTCGCGTTCTTGGTCTTCTTGGCCTGGAGCTTCGCGGTCAGAGCGCGCATCCGCTTGCGGTAGCGCTCCA
Organism: Kitasatospora sp. NPDC048296; assembly: GCF_043201815.1. Lineage (NCBI taxonomy): Bacteria > Bacillati > Actinomycetota > Actinomycetes > Kitasatosporales > Streptomycetaceae > Kitasatospora > Kitasatospora sp. NPDC048296. The sequence continues at coordinate 12,831 of NZ_JBICZB010000024.1, read as the reverse complement.
GACGACGCCCGGACATGACCGTGCCGTCGGAGGTGGTGGCGATGTTGACGATCCCGAGGTCCACACCGAGCCAGTCGGCCGGTTCGGAGACCGGAGGTTCGGGGATGTCGCAGGTCGCGAACAGGTACCAGGAGCCGTCACGAACCACCAGATCCGACTCGCCCCGCCGGTGGTCGGCAATCATCTTGAGCGCGTCCACAGAGCAGCGGAACCCGATGCCCTTCAACCGCCCGGCCATGGTCCAGATGGACACGGTCCTCGTGTCGGTGTTCCACGACAGCATCCGGTCATCGAACGGCTGCGCCGCATCGTCACGGAAGCTGATCGGCTTGGACTCGGCCTTGTTCCGTCGCTTCGACCCTTTCGGCCCCAGGTTCCCGGCCTTGAGGTTCGCCCGCAGCGTGGCGTAGGCGTCGCAGACCTTCTTCACCGACCGCACGGCGGCCTGCGCTCCCAGCTCGTATTCGTCCTTGACGTGCCGGTACACCAGCGGCTGCAAGCCATTGCGCCGGATCTCCTTCTTCTCGAAGGCGACGCGAGAGATGTGGTTCGCGGCCCGGTTGCACGCGCGCAGCGTCGCAGCGAGCGCGTCCGCCTGATACGGCGACAGCTCCAGCTTCACCCGGACAACGATCTTCACGCGAAAGAACGTATTTCGCGCAAAATCGAAAAATCAAACCGGGAGGCCAGAGCACATGGAAGAGAACTCCGCCGCTTCGCGGCTCCGATCCAAGGAGCCGATTCGCCCCCGCAAGCGGGAGGTACCCCCACCCGGGGCTGAAGCCCCGGGCTTCCTCGGCAGAATCAGGTGAACTACCGAGTCGCCCCGGATGTCGCGGCACGCCTGCTCCCCGGGCCACTGCGCCCGCAACTGGTGCACGGCTACGCGGTCGCGGGCATCTGCCTGCTGCGCCTGGGAAGTGTCCGGCCCGCCTGGGCGCCCAAAGTGTTCGGACTGCGGAGCGAGAACGCGGCGCATCGGATCGCCGTCGAGTGGGACGGACCGGACGGTGTCGAGACCGGCGTCTACATCCCACGGCGCGACACCTCCTCGCGGCTCAACGCCTGGGCCGGAGGCCGCCTCTTCCCCGGGGAACACGGCCGCGCCGACTTCGAGGTGCACGAGACGCCCGGCCAGATGCGCGTCGCACTGGCGACACGGGATGGCGATACCCGAGTGGATGTCACCGTCGAGCTGTCCGACGAGCTACGAGGCAGCGAGCTCTTCGCCGATCTTGCCGAGGCTTCCCATTTCTTCCGAGGCGGGGCAAAGGGCTTCTCGGCCACCAGATCCGGCCGTCACCTGGACGGTATGGAACTGCGGACCAACGTCTGGCACGTGGAAGCCGGCCGGGTTCGCTCCGCCGCGTCGTCCTTCTTCGACGACCCGGACCGCTTCCCGTCGGGGAGTGCGATCCTGGACTGCGCTCTGGTCATGCGCCACGTCCCCGCCAGTTGGCGGCCACTCCCGGCCATGGCTTCCGAGCGAGGTGCTCAGCTCGCCGACTGAAGCGCTCAGTCACACAGGCTCGGCTTCCGGCGATCACGAGGTGTCGAGTCCCTGATCACCACGACGGAAGACCGTGCCTGCCCCCTCATCATTGCCCGTCCCCGCCGGCCCGGGCCAACTGGCTGACGCCGCACCGCTTCCGCCCGATGACCATCCCGGGCTGCCGGCCCGTCTGGCCACCGTGCCCGATCCTCGTCTGAGGGAGGGACGACGCCATCCCCTCGTCTTCGTGCTGGCGCTGGCTGCCTGCGCGGTACTCACCGGGGCCAAATCCTTGATCGCGATCGCGGAGTGGGCCGCCGACGCCTCGCCCCACCTGCTGGTACGTCTCGGCGGCGTCTGCCGAGAACCGGACACCGGACCGATCGCCCCGGCCGAAGCCACTGTGCGGCGCGTGCTCCAGCGCGTGGACGGCGACGCACTGGACGCGGCAATCGGCTCCTGGCTGGCCGACCGCGACCGCTCCACCGGCCGCGACCTGGCGGTTACGGCCGCTCCCGCGCTCGCTGTGGACGGCAAGACCGTACGCGGTGCGGTCCGCGCCGACGGCACCCAGGTCCACCTGCTGTCCGCGATGAGCGGACGCGGCCTGGTGCTGGCCCAGCACGAGGTGAATGCCAAAACCAACGAAATCACCGTCTTCCAGCCCCTGCTCGCGCCGCTCGACCTGACCGGCCGCAACAACATCGCTGCGGGCCTACGCCACCACGCACGCGATGCCACCCGACCGCTCGTCACGCTCGGCATCACGTGATCAAACCGGACACTCCGCCAGAACGACGCAGCCCTGCCGGCAGGTCGGGCAAGTGCCGGCTATCGGGATGACCCGGGCGTGCCGGTGCCCTGCTGCCGCCGCCCCGGCATCCGCGACCTCACCGCTTGCGCGCCAGGGTCACCCCGTCGCGGACCGGCAGCATCACCGCGTCGACCCGGTCGTCCGCCGCGATGAACTCGTTCAGCCGGCGCATCGCCAGGTGGTGCTCCTCCTGGTAGGCCGGATCCAGGGAGCGGCCGCCGAGCAGGACGTTGTCCAGGACGACCACCCCGCCCGGGCGCAGCCGGCGCAGGATCTCCTCGTAGTACGCGGGATAGCTCTGCTTGTCCGCGTCGATGAAGGCGATGTCGATGTGCGGCTCGTCCGGCAGCGCCCGCAGGGTGTCGAGGGCGGGGGCGATCCGCAGGTCGATCCGGTCGGCCACCCCGGCGCGCTCCCAGTGCTCCCGGCCGATGGCGGTCCACTCGGCGTTGGTGTCGCAGGCGAGCAGGCGGCCGCCCTCGGCCAGGCCGCGGGCGATGCAGAGGGAGGAGTAGCCGGTGAAGACCCCGACCTCCACCGCGTACTTCGCGCCCAGCATCCGCACCAGCATGGTGAGCAGCGCGCCCTCGTCGGCCGAGACCTGCATCCCGGCGGCCTGGCCGGTGGCCTCCCTGGTCCGCTCGGCGAGGTCGTGGAGCACCTGGTCGGCGGGGGTGCAGTGGCGCAGCAGGTAGCTGTCGACCAGCGGGTGGACCGGCTCCAGCTCGGCGCCGTCGACCGGCGCGGTCCACTCGACGGTGAGCTCCTCCTGGGTGGCGAAGCGCACCAGGTGACGGGCGACCACGTCCTGGACCCGGCTCAGCGCCTCGGCGTCGGCCGCGGCCGAGACCAGTTCCAGCTGTCCCGGACGGGCGGTCATGACGCAGTTCGCGCCGCTGCCGAGGGTGACGGTGCCGCGCCCCTGGGAGTCGACCGTGGTGCTGGCCTTGTGGCCCAGGTGGGAGACGAGCTGCTTGAGGTAGCGCTCGGGGCGGTCGGTGGTGACGTGGGCGATGGACAGCGGCATCGGGGTTCCTCTCGCGGGGTGGTGCGGTGGGGGGTCGAGTGCGGTGTGGGGTGGAGTCAAGCGGCGATGATCGTCGACGCTTTCGCCGGGGCAGATTCTTCGCACTGAGCTCGGCGTTTGTCAAAGCGTTGAGATTTATGGACACTTTTGGCATGGCAGAAGACGACCGCCCGCCGCCACTGGTCATCCAGTCGCCGGCCCAGTTCAAGGCCCTCGGGCACCCACTGCGCCACCGCCTGGTCAACATGCTGCGTCAGCGCCCGGCCACCCTGCGGCAATTGGCGGAGGCGCTCGGCATGGCCAAGGGGACCCTCGGCTACCACGTACGGGTGCTACGGGAGGCCGGGCTGGTCGAGCTCGCCGAGAGCCGCCAGGTGCGCGGCGGCACCGAGCAGTACTTCGGACTGGTCAGCAGGGGCTTCGCCTTCCAGGAGGGCGAGACGATGGCCGCCGGCTTCCTCTACAACTCGGCCCTCGCCGAGATGCGCCCGGTACCGCCCGGCCAGCCCGAGCACACCGAGCTCCGCCACCTCTGGCTCACCCCCGAGCAGGCCGCCCTGGTCGCCGACCGGCTCCGCGAGCACGCCGCCGAACTGCAGACGGCCGGGGTGCGGGCGGCACAACTGGGGGCGGGCGAGAGTCCGACCGCTGAGGCCTACGGCCTGCTGGTCAGCCTCTTTCCGGCCGACATCCCGAGGTTGGGACCGGACGACGGGGGGTGAGGGGCGGCCTTGACGGGGGCTCCATCCAGGGCCGCCCGCGGTGGTCGCCAGGCTCGGCACGCCTGGCGACCACCGCTGTCGTCATGTCCGACGCGGTCCGGAGGTCAGATGTCGCCGAACTCGCCGGCGGCAGTCGCGGCAACGAAGGATCGCCACGCCTCGGCCGGGAAGGCGAGCGCTGGCCCCTCGGGGTCCTTCGAGTCACGGACGGGAACGATGCCAGGGAAGTCGGGGGCCACCTCGATGCAGTTGCCACCGTTGCCGCTATAGCGACTCTTCACCCACCGAGCGCCCGCCAGGTTAAGGGCCGTCATTGAAGTTCCTTCCGAACAGCGCGGATCATGGCGAGCGAAGCCGCAGTGTCCAGCGACTCCACCTTCAGGTGATCGTAGTCCTCCTCCCAGCCCGCAAGGCTCTCCCGCCCCCGCTCCAGATGACCCCGCGAGTGGGATTCCGCATACCCCACCACAGACCGGTCTGGGAGCGTCAACAGCACCAGCGGCAGAAGAAACGGCCGTTGCTCGCCCAGGCGAAACGGCGCCACTTGGATAGTGATGTTCGGGTGCTCGGCCAGCTCCAGCAGATGATCTAGCTGAGTCCGCATGATGCCTGGGCCGCCCACAGTGCGAAGCAAACAGCTCTCGTCAAGTACGGCGTGAATGACGGGCGGCGGAGTCTTCTCCAGCATCTTCTGACGCCCTGCCAGGAAGTTGACCCGCCCATCAGCCTGCTCTTGAGTGATGCTGCCACGACGAACGCTTCCCCCTTCCAGAGCAGCCGCATAGTCCAGGGTCTGCATGAGACCTGGGACGACCCCCAACTCGAAGGTTCGAAGCTTCCTGCAGCGCGCTTCCGCATCAGCGAATTCGGCAAATCCCTCCAGCAGGCTGGCGTTCGAGATCCGGCGCCAGAGCTCCTTGAAGACCCCACCCGTCTCGAACACTCGATCGGCTGCCACTGCGAATTTAAGCGTTACAGGCTTCTTAGCCCGTTCGATGTAGGAGACCAGACCGTGGCTGTAGCCCATCCGCATGCCAAGTTCCGCCTGAGACCAGCGTCGGGATCGGCGCATCCTGCGGAGTTCATCTCCGAAGCGAACAGCCGGCGATGACGACGAGTCACCCTCATGCAGATCCATGATGACCCCCAGCCTTTAACTCGACACAACCGTGAAAGTTGAGACCTAGAGATCGTAAGGCGCCACAGGCCACCATGGCTACACCCGGTGAGAATCCGGACGCGAAGCGCAACCATGGAGACACCCATGCCCCCCAACTTCCAGGTCGTGACCTACCTGGCCAAGACCAACTCCCGCTTCCCCGAGCGCGAGTTGCGCATGTGCGAGGCCTACGCCCGCGCCTTCCGCTGGGACATCTCGCTGATCGTCGTGGACGACGAAGCCGCCGTGAAGGGGCCCGAGCACCGGCCCATGCTCCAGGCCGCCCTCCAGCGCCTCCTCGAAAACCGCGCCGGCGCGATCCTCATCCCCAGCAAGGCCACCATCTCCCCCATCGACGGCGAGTTCAACGAGTTCGCCGAGCGCGTCGAGAAGGCCTCCGGCTTCATCCAGGTGGCGACCCGCCGATGACCATCGACCGCTACACCGCCGTCCCCGCCGACGCCCCGCACGGCGCCTCCTTCCAGGCCTGGGTCATCCGCGACCGCAGCACCGACCTGCTCGTCAAGGCCCTCCCCCCGGCCGACGAGCCGCTCCGCTTCTACTCCTACGCCCACGCCCGGGCCTGGATCCGCAAGAACGAGCCGCCGCGCACCGCGTACGAGATCCGCCTGATCGACGCCAAGAGCCCGCACTTCCTCCAGCTGGAGTGCTGGGGCCTCTGGGACGCCGAAAACCACGAGTACCTGCGTATGCCCGGCTCCTCGCACCGGATCCGGCGTTTCTACACCCTCGCCGGCGCCGAGGCCTTCCGACAGCACATCAGCTGCCGTCAAACGTGAGGAACTTGTGAGACGTGCAACCTCACCCGCCCAAATAGTCATCGATCAAGTGTTCTTCTGATCGAACTATGGAGGTATGGGTGCGGACTGCTCGTGGCACGGCCGGTCTGCTGGCGGTGGGGGTCCTCGCGGCCCTCGCCCTGGCAACGGGAGGATCCGCCCCGGGGAGCAGACCGTCCGCTGCTCCCCAGAACCCCGACCCCAGCCCGACCACCAACGACACGCCCGCCCCCACCCCCACCCCGACCCCGACCTGGGACGGCCAGGTCAAGGTCCTCGGCGACGGCTCGACCTCCTACACCGGCCCCCAGCCCAAGCAACCCACCCCCGAGAAGCTCAAACCGGGCGAGAAGCCGCCGCAGTTCGTCGTCTTCTCCTGGGACGGCGCACTTGAAGGCGACGACCACCTGTTCTCCCGCTTCCGCAAGCTCGGCGTGGAGAACAACGCCCAGATGACCTTCTTCCTCTCCGGCATCTACACCGTGCCCAAGTCCAAACGCACTCTCTACCACGGGCCCCAGCACGACCCCGGCTCCGCCTCGATCGACTTCGCCACCGACGCCCACATCAAGGACACCCTGGAGCAGCTGCGCCTGGCCTGGCAGGACGGCAACGAGATCGGCACCCACTTCAACGGGCACTTCTGCGGCCCCAAGGGCGGCGACGACTGGAGCACCGAGGAATGGAAGAGCGAACTCGACCAGGCCGTCTCCTTCGTCACCAACTGGAAGACCAACACCGGCTACAAGGACCTCCCACCCCTCCCCTTCGACTACACCAAGGAGCTGGTCGGCGGCCGCGCCCCCTGCCTGGAGGGCCAGAAGAACCTGCTCGCCGCCGAAAAGGCGACAGATTTCCGCTACGACGCCAGCTCGAAGGGCGAGTTCCAGGTCTGGCCGGTCAAGAAGCAGGGCCTGTGGAACTTCCCGCTGCAGATGCTGCCCTTCCCCGCCAGGCAGACCCAGGGCCTCTCGATGGACTTCAACTTCCTCGCCGGCCAGTCCGGGAGCACCACCAACGGTGACCCGAGGAAGTACGCCGCCTGGGAGAAGGAGACCCGGGAGAGTTACCTCGCCGGCTTCGAGCGGGTCTACAACGGCAGTCGGGCCCCGCTCTTCATCGGAAACCACTTCGAGGACTGGAACGGCGGCATCTACATGCAGGCCATCGAGGACGTGATGAAGAGCGTCTGCAAGCGGGACGGCGTCCGCTGCGTCTCCTTCCGCCAGGTCGCCGACTGGCTGGACGCCCAGGACCCGAAGGTCCTCGACAAGCTGCGCCAGCTGGACCCGGGGCAGCCGGGCGACTGGTCACGCCTGGTCCGGTGACAGGTCCCGGGCGGCTGCGGGCTCCGCAGCCGCCCGGGACCGCTGAACGCTTCGCAGTCGCGAGCGGCTGCGGTAACGGAAAGGCGAAGATCGCCCAAGGCTCGACCTCCCCCGCTACGCTCCGCAGCATGGGCGGAATAGACATGGTCAACGGCGTCGCGGGGGCCGTGATCGGGATGCTGTTCGCAGTGCTGTTCCAACAGCCCCTGCAGGACTCATGGTTCAGGGTGCGCAGGCGCTGGTTCGGTGCGGTTCGAAGCCTTCGGTCGAGGGGGGAGTCCAGTCACTCGTGGACGACCTTCTCGCTGGGCCCACTGCGCACATCGGCGCTGATCGTCGAGGGCGACGGCGAAACACCCATCCCTGCCGAGGGCGTGCACATCCAGGTGCTCGACGGGGAGACCAGGCTTCCCGCGGAGATCGCACACTGGTGGGACGAGATCGAGGCCGAAAGTGCCCGGCTCCGGGCGGAGGGACGAACGCCAGTCTGGAACGGTCTCAGGTACGCGGTCGAGTCGTTCGACATCTCCCGGACACCCCTCGATGAGCAGCCGGAAGTCCGCCTACGGCTGCGGCCCACGGACTACTACACCTTCCTCGCCGCCCAGCAACTCGACCGCCGGCTGCCCGACGGGACGACACTGCGCTCCCGCTACCTCGACCCCGACCATCCGCTTGAGGCGCCGGCGTTCCTGCAGTGCAGCCTGGGCGTCAACATCGCCGTGGTGACCGCCGACGACATGCTGGTGGTCAGCCGGCGCAGCGACCGGGTCCGGATGGCACCGGGCACCTGGAACTCCTCCGTCAACGAGGGCGTGTCTCGGCACATCGATTCGTCCGGCAGGAACGCACCGGTCCTCCATGCGGTTGCTCGGCGCGGTATGCGGGAGGAGCTGTCCCTGGAGCCGCACGAGTACTCCATTGAGCTCCTGGCCTTCGTACTGGACGTGGAGAAGCGCCAGTGGAGCGCCCACTTCTACGCGCGCCTGAACGAGCTGACCCACCAGAAGCTCCGGACCCGGCTGAGCAGAGGGGTCGCCGACAGGTGGGAGCACCAGACCATAGACTACGTTCCGTTCCGCGCGGCGACGGTGGCTACGTACCTGCTGCACTCGGACCGCATCCATCGCTGGGCTCCGGTGGCCCCGGCGCTGTTCCACCTGGCACTGGTCCACGTCTACGGGCGAGCAACGGTGGAACGGGCCGAGGCGCAGGCCGTCCGACGCCATTGACTTTCGCTCCCGGCGAGGGACACGCGGACAGGTGGGTGGTTGTGGTCGGCATCGGGGGCGGGTGTCCCAGACTCGTCGGATCAGGGCACGAAGGATGACGTGCGAAAAGGGGGCTGCGGAAACTCCGCAGCCCCCTTTTCTGCTGATCAACCGACGGCCGACTCTTCAACGGTCGGCGGTAACTCACACCGCACGAGTCACACCACTGGCTGTACAGGTCCGGTTGGGGACTGACCGGTCGTATTGGGGCTGTTCGGAGTCGAGCCACCCATGTTCGGGCCGGTCGTATTGGGGCTGTTCGGAGTCGAGCCACCCATGTTCGGGCCGGTCGTATTGGGGCTGTTCGGAGTCGAGCCACCCGCGTTCGGGCCGGTCGTGTTCGGGCTGTTCGGAGTCGAGCCACCCGCGTTCGGGCCCGTATAGTACGGGTGCTCGGGACTCGGGTGAGAGGGTAGGGCGGGTCCGACCGCACCACCAATGAGAGCGCTTATTTCCTCTTCGTATCCGTTTTTTGTCCCCTGCAATACCCCGTTTTGATAGCTGTAGCTCGGGTCATTGCCTGACACCGTGGGGTACTTCGTAAATGCGCGGCTCATTTGGCCGTTTTTGAAGTCGGAATTAGCCAACTGCTTGCCGAGTTGCAAGCCAACCTGATAGCCGGCGTCAAAGCTGTTCGGTGCAGGCGGGTTTGACTGCTCGACGTACCGGGGGGCGCTCAGCGCGGTCGGAGCAGCGTCCGCAAGGGCCGTTCCACCGCTTCCCAGAAGCGTCACAACCCCCATCAGGGCGGCGGCGGTTAGACCGCTCGCCCGTCGCATTCCTGGGTGCCGTATGATTTTGCCGTTCATTTCGGATGCCGTATCCGTTGATCCTTCTACCTTTTCTCTCTCTTGCTCACTGACAACGGTAGCTCGAATGTATCGATACCAACAGCGCTGGATGGCCAGCCCGGCTTTGATTCGGACGGGTCGGCGTCCGCGCTTTCGCATAAAAGCTGAAATGCCTGCCAACGACACCTGACGACCGTGGCACCCGGCGCTGACGGTGCGGCCATGTGGGCCGGAGGGGGCGGCCAGCCCGCGAGCGGTCGCCACCAGTGGCCGCGTCGAGTCGCGAATCTCGATGGCGTTGCGGCGCCGGCGCTGTCAGGGTGTCCCCCGTGCTGAAGAAGTTACTCTTCATGACCCTTGCTGGCCATGGACACATCAATCCGATGCTGCCATTGGTCGAGGAACTCGTACGGCGCGGGCACCAGGTGGACTACGCCACCGGGTCAGGCCACGCCGCCGCGGTCACCGACGCCGGCGCACGCTGGTTGGAACTACCGCCGTTGGCCCCGTTCACGCCACCGTCAAAGATCGGCCCGGGGGCCGTAGCCGGCTGGTTGCGCCACTACTTCGCGACCATGAGTGCGACCTACCCGGTGCTGCAGAAGTACTGTGCCTCGGAGCCGGTGGACGCAATCTGTTACGACACGACGAACTGGCCCGCCCGCATCATCGCCAGGAGCCTGGGCATCCCGGCCGTGCAGTGCTTCCCTCACCTCGCCTCGAACGAGACGTACTCACTGGACCGGCAGTTGACCGCAGGACTCGACGCCGACGATCCGGCGATGGTCTCGCTCGCCGCCGACTGCGCGGCCTTCTCCACCGAGTACGGCGTCCCCCTCGGTGTCGCCGACACCATGACGATGGCGGACGAGCTCAACCTCGTGTTCGTCCCGCGGGAGTTCCAGCCGGCCGCTGACAGCTTCGACGAACGCTTCCACTTCGTCGGCCCCTCGATGGGCAGGCGCGAACAGGCCGAGCAATGGTCACCGCCCGACCCCGACGCACCACTGCTGTACGTCTCGCTGGGCACCGTCTTCAACGGTCACCCGGAGTTCTACCGCGCCTGCATCGCCGCCGTCGCCGACGGGCCGTGGCAGTTGGCGATGACCGTGGGCGACACGGACGCCGCCGCACTCGGCGCCATCCCGAGCCGGGTGGACGTCCGGTCGCGCTTCCCACAACTGGCGGTACTGCGCCACGCCACCACCTTCGTCTCGCATGCCGGCCTGAACTCCGTTATGGAGGCCCTGTATTACGGGGTTGGCCTGGTCGCCGTCCCGCAGACACCCGAGCAGGCTGCCAACGCCCGGCGCCTGGAAGACCTCGGGCTCGGCGAACGCCTGGACCCCGACCTGGTGAGCGCCGAAGCACTGCGGGCGGCGATCGACAGGGTTGCCTCAGACCCGGCACTACGCGCCAACATCGCAGGAATGCGCCAAGCCATCCTGCGAAGTGGTGGAGCCACACGCGGCGCCGACCTGATCGAGCAGTACCTCCGTCACTCAGGTTGAACTTGCCTTGTCATAGGTGCTGAGAGCGGTCGAGCGGTGGCGCCGGGCCTGGCGGGAAGGCGGCTCGGCCGCCCGGACGGATCATCGGCCCGCCCTGACCGAGCGCGAAGCGCCTGTTGCCCTGGCGGGCTTGTGCTCTAGCCTTGCGCGATTCGCCGGTTCGGTCAGGAGGTTGCGAGTGAATCCTGTTTTGCGGGCCATCCATCGCTGCGATGAGGTCCCCGTCGTCATTGTCGACGGGTTCGAGTCTGCTGAGGGTGCTGTTGCCGGTCCGGGCCCGGCGGTGACGGTCACCGTGTGCGAGAGCCACCGCGGAGCTGCCAGCGCGTGGCTGGAGGGTTTCCATCCGGCTGTGCGAGCGGACGGAAGCGTTGGGCAGCGGTGTGGATGGGTGCACGACTTCCGCGAGCTGGAGGTTGTTCTGCGTGCTCATGCCGATGCCTGGCTCGGCCGGCTGAGCGGCCTGGACCTTGCGGACTACGACGACTGGGCGGCCTACCTTTCTGCGACACATGAACGGCTTTGCATTCTGCACGGGATTGAGCCGGGTCACAGGGGAGGCAACGGCGCTGTGTCCTGGATTGGCATGGCGGCATCAGAACGGGACTTCGGCGGGGGCCTGGCGGCCGCCCTGTACTTCCTCGGCCACGCCGAACTACTGGCTGCCATGGGCATGGTGACTGATGGGGGAGATTGCTGCTGCTGAGCGGCAGCACCTGGGCCCCCTGGTTCCTCTGCGCCGCACGGGATGGGGGCCGGAGCAGCTCGGTGGCCCGACATCATGAGTTCAACCGGAGTGGTGAGGCGCGCCCGAAGGCCTTTCCGGGAAGCCCATCGGCCTTGTCCATCAGGCGGGCGGAGCATCGGTTCCCATTCTTCCCTGTGCTGTCTTGCCTCCGCCCAGAGGTTTTGCAGGAGTGCCGCCGGTGAACGGCGCCGAGCCCGTCAACCACTGCGCACTCCTCGTGCTGTCGGAGCTACGAGGGGTGGGTCGGTGCACTGACGGTGGCGGCCTGTACGGTCGTCATGCCGCAGAGGGGGACGGCCTCTCGGTAGAGACGGGGAGGAGTCGTACACGCATGAGTGGTAGCCCGTACTTCACCACGGGGCCGGTCGCACCGGCCACGGATCCGATGCCGAGCACCGGCAAGACGTCGCCGTACCGCACCGTGTTCGGGCGGTCGTGAGGACGGTGGAAACGATGTGCGACGACGACCGTCCCGAGGACTCCGACAACCCTGGCCAGCGCATCGGCGCGGCGCTCAACCGGCGCGGGTTCACCACCCGAGGACTGCGCGTGCGGCTGGCGGCGGGGGTGTTGGCGCTGTCTCTCGTCCCGGTCGGGGCAGTGGGGTTCGCGCTGTACCGAATGACGAACCTCGGCGGGCCGGACAGCGTATGCGACGGCGCCGCCACCGCCGACCAGGTGCACGACCTGCTGGGGCCGGGGAGGATCACCGAGGACAAGCGAGGCTACTCGCCAACGGCGGACTTTACCGGGAACAGCTGCTCCGCCAGGGTCAGCAGCGGCTTGTTCGAGTCCCCCGAGAAGGTCGTGCAGTTCGACATCGTCCTCAACACCGCTGACGGACCGGGCACATTGGCCGCATCCGATGCCCGATTGTTCTCCGGCGAGACGGCCGGCTCGGTGACCCCTGACGCCGCGTGGGCCGTGCTCCCGGAGGGGTGCCAGAAGGGCGTGCGCACCGTGGTGTACACCAGCGAGAAGGGCCATGACGAGGCCAGGGCCGCCCTGCTGCGCGACTCGCGAAATGGGGCTCTTCTGCTCCATCCGTGGGTGGGTTCAGAGCGCCTGACGCGGCACACGCCGTCCCCCGTGCAGATCTTGAGGTGTTGAGGCCCGAGATCGGTCGCGCGGGGAGAACGGCGTGCGGTTCACCACGGTATTGAGGAAG
>NZ_JBICZB010000023.1:38259-107180 GCF_043201815.1 Kitasatospora sp. NPDC048296 | reverse complement strand
GCGGGCCGCCGGCCGCGGGGGGGGGGGGGGGGGGGGGGGGGGCGGGGGGGGGGGGGGGGGGGGGGGGCGGGGGGGGGCCCCCGGGGCCCCCCCCCCCCCCCCCCCCACGGGGTGGGTGACCGGCGTGTCCCCGCTGGGACGGCCCTCGTTGTTCCCGGCGTCGGAACCGAGTAGTGGGAGGCCCCGGGATGCGGCGCCGAGTTGGGGTGTGGGCGCGGTGGGTGGGGGTGGCGGGCTGGTGCCTGGTGCTGCTCACGGGGTGTGGTGGCGGCGGCCCGGCGGGCGCGCCCGCCGAGGATGCGGCCGGAGCGGCCGGAGCCCCGTACACCCCGCCCCCGCCGCCGTCCCGGGCGGTGCTCACCGCGCTGCCCGCGGACGGCGTCCAGGACGTGCCGCCGGAGGGCCCGGTGCGGGTGAACGCCGCTCAGGGACGGCTGGTGTCGGTCCGGCTGGCCGACGGCAAGGGCACCGAGCTGCCCGGCACGATCAGCCCGGACGGTGCCGCCTGGGCACCGGACGGCCCGCTGCCACTCGGCACCGCCTTCACCCTGGACGCGGTCGCCGAGGACGACCAGGGCCAGCGGGCGGCCCAGCACTCGGCGTTCTCGACCGTCGCCCGGGCGCACACCTTCGTCGCCTTCTTCACCCCGGAGGACGGCTCCACGGTCGGCGTCGGGATGCCGGTCTCGCTGCGCTTCAGCCGTCCGATCGTAGACCGGGCCGCGGTGGAGAAGGCCGTCCAGGTCACCGCCGACCCGCCGGTGCCGGTGGCCGCGCACTGGTTCGGCAACCAGCGGCTGGACGTCCGCCCGCGGCAGTACTGGGCGGCCGGCACCAAGGTCACCGTGGCGTTGCGGCTCAAGGACGTGCAGGGCGCGCCGGGCGTGTTCGGCTCCCAGAGCCGGGACCTGCACTTCACCGTCGGCCGGGCGCAGGTCTCCACCGTCGACCTGGACGCGCACACCCTGACCGTCCGGGCCGGGCAGGGCGGCAAGGTGGTCCGGGTGCTCAAGGTGTCCGGCGGCAGCCCCGACCACCCCACCTACCGGGGCGTGATGGTGGTGTCGGAGAAGTACAAGGTGACCCGGATGAACTCGCAGACCGTCGGGATGGGCAACGAGTACGACATCAAGGACGTCCCGCACGCGATGCGGCTGACCGCCTCCGGCACCTTCCTGCACGGCAACTACTGGGCCGACCCGGGGGTGTTCGGCACCGCCAACACCAGCCACGGCTGCATCGGCCTGGCCGACGCCAAGGGCGGCACGAGCAAGGACACCCCGGCGGGCTGGCTGTTCGAGCACACCGTCCCGGGGGACGTGGTGGAGGTGAAGGCCTCGGCCGGGGACTTCGTGCCGCCGTCGAACGGGCTGGGCGACTGGAACGTGCCGTGGGAGCAGTGGGTGGCCGGGAGCGCCCTGCGGTAGTCACCGGTGGTTCACCTCCGCTCCACCCCCCTCCCCTGAGTTTTCACTCGGACGGCCCAGTTATCCTGCTCCGGCGCGTCGGGGTCGCCCCGTCCTGGAGGCGGGCGGGCGAGTTCCCGCCCCGAACTGAAGGGGCGCCGGGTCCGAGCGCCCCGGAGGCGAGCGGGCGAGTATCAGTGCGAAAGATCGGCACCCGGTGCAACTCATGGGGGCACTCGTCGCGTCAAGAGAGTGGATACCGGGAGGGGAGATTCCGTGAAGACGGGTAAGGCGGCCGACGCCGCGATACGCACCAGCAACCGTTACGGGCGCAGGGCTGCGATGGCGTTGGTCATGGGTGGGGTGTTGCTGCTCACCGCGGCGTGCAACGACGACAAGGGCGGCACGTCCGGGGACGCCGCCGCGACGGCGTCCGCGGACGCGAACGGGACGGCCGCCCCGGGGGGCAACGCGGCCACGCCGAAGGCCTCAGCGGCACAGCTGGCGGTCGAACCGAAGGACGGCGCCCAGGACGTTGCGCCGAACGCGCTGCAGGTGTCGGTTTCGAACGGCAAGCTCACCACGGTCGACGTGACCGACAAGAACGGCAAGCCGGTCGCGGGTGCGATCACCCCGGACGGCACCGGCTGGAAGCCCTCGGCGGCGCTCGCCGTCGGGATGGCGTACAAGGTGAACGCGCAGGCCAAGGACGACGCCGGGCAGGTGTCCGCGTCGACCACCTCGTTCACCACGCTGACGCCGGACAAGAAGGTCTCCACCAACGACAACATCAGCGACGGCGCCACCTACGGCGTCGGCATGATCGTCTCGGTGAACTTCAGCAAGAGCGTCAAGAACAAGGACGCGGTCGCGAAGGGCATCACCGTCGAGGCCAGCGACGGCACCACGGTCAAGGGCCACTGGTTCGGCGACAACCGGCTCGACCTCCGCCCGGAGAACTACTGGAAGCCGGGCACCAAGGTGACGGTGCACTACCGGCTGAAGAGCGTCGAGGTCGCGCCGGGCATCTACGGGGACGTGGACAAGGACGAGCCGTTCACCATCGGCCGCTCCATGATCTCCACCGCGGACGCCAAGTCGCACCAGATGACCGTCGAGCGGGACGGCAAGTCCACGACGCTGCCGGTGACCCTGGGCGCGGACGCGACGCCCTCCTGGGGCGGGACCATGGTGATCATGGAGAAGGAGAGGGTCACCCGGATGAACTCGCAGACCGTCGGTCTCGGCGGCGAGTACGACATCCAGGACGTGCCGCACGCGATGCGGCTGACCACCTCCGGCACCTTCCTGCACGGCAATTACTGGTCCAACCCCTTCGGCAAGAGCAACGGCAGCCACGGCTGCATCTCGATGCAGGACGTGAAGGGCGGCAGTGACTCCTCGGTCGCGGGCAAGTTCTTCAACGACTCGATGGTCGGCGACGTCGTGAAGATCGTGAACACCAAGGAGAAGACCGTCTCGCCCTCCAACGGGCTGGGCGGCTGGAACATCGACTGGGCCAACTGGTAGGCCCGGAGGTTTATCGCCGAGCGGCCCGATCCTCACCCGTTGGGGTTCGGGTCGCTCGGTTTTTGGGGCAAGAAGCCCCTCGAACGGCGCAACCTTTCCGGTGGCCGGGCGCATCTATGGGTCGGGTCCGTCGTGGCCGTGGGGAGCAAGGGAGGGAATCGACGTGAGGTCGATACGCAGGGTGGTGGCCGCCGGCCTGGTCGGCGGGGCGATGGCGCTGACCGCGGCCTGTGGCGGCGGCAGCGGTGGCGGGAGCGGGAGCGCCGCGAAGGCCGACCTGGGGGCCGGTGCGGCCGCCGCCAAGCCCGCCGCCGCGCCCACGAGTTCGGCGCCGAAGGTGTCGACGGCCGCGGTGAGCATCGAGCCGAAGAGCGGCGCGGTGGACGTGGCTCCGGGCGCGCTCAAGATCGGGGCGACCGGCGGCAAGCTCACCACCGTCAAGGTGAGCGACAAGACCGGCAAGGAGGTCGCCGGCACCATCGCCGCGGACGGCGCCAGCTGGACCCCGTCCGCGGGGCTCTCGGTGGGCACGGCCTACCAGGTCAGCGCGATGGCCGCGGACGCCAACGGCGTGGTCGCCGAGGCGGACAGCAGCTTCACCACGCTGACGCCGGACACCTTCGCGAAGGCGTCCGACAACGTGGACGACAACGCCACCTACGGCGTCGGCATGATCGTCTCGGTGGACTTCAGCAAGGACGTCAAGAACAAGGACACGGTCGCGAAGGGCATCTCCTTCGAGGCCAGCGACGGCACCGTGGTCAAGGGCCACTGGTTCGACGACCGCCGGCTGGACTTCCGTCCGGAGCAGTACTGGAAGCCGGGCACCAAGGTGACGGTGCACTACCGGCTCAAGAGCGTGGAGATCGCCCCCGGGGTGTACGGCACCGACCGGGACGAGCCCTTCACGATCGGGCGATCCCAGGTTTCGACGGTTGACGCCGCCGCGCACAAGATGACGGTGGTCCGGGACGGGCAGCCGAGCGACATCGACATCACCTCCGGCTCGGACGAGCACCCGACCTGGAACGGCACGATGGTCATCATGTCCAAGGAGGGCACGGTGCGGATGCAG
Organism: Kitasatospora sp. NPDC048296; assembly: GCF_043201815.1. NCBI lineage: Bacteria > Bacillati > Actinomycetota > Actinomycetes > Kitasatosporales > Streptomycetaceae > Kitasatospora > Kitasatospora sp. NPDC048296. The sequence continues at coordinate 103,169 of NZ_JBICZB010000023.1, read as the reverse complement.
TCCAGCACCCTGCCCGGCATGACCGGCTCGCCGTACGACCTGCAGGTGCCGCACTCGATGCGGCTGACCACCAGCGGGACGTACGTACACGGAAACTACTGGAGCGACGCCTTCGGCGAGGACAACGTCAGCCACGGCTGCGTGGGCCTGCGGGACGTCAAGGGCGGCGGGGACTCCACCACGATGGGCAAGTTCTACGACGGCTCGCTGGTCGGGGACGTGGTGATCGTGAAGAATTCCGTCAAGAAGGAGACGCTCGACCCGTCGAACGGGCTGAGTGGCTGGAACGTGCCGTGGAGCCAGTGGTAGTCGCCAGGTAGGAGCGTGTCGGGGTCAACCCGGGCTTGACTGCGGTCGGGTCCGGGTTGACGCCTTCTTGCTCCCGGCATATGCCGATCCGGGGAGATCGTTTGCTCATTGTCCGTACGCGGCTGCTTGCGTTCCGCAATGATGGTCCGCATGGCGGGTTGGGGCGAAACAGATCAGTCATCGGTTCACAGGGCCGGCGTGGTGGCCGAAGCGCCCTGGATCGACGTCCAGGGAGCGCTCTCGGCGCTGGAGCGGCTGAGTTCCCGGGAGCTGCGGGAGATGTACGCGGGAAGGCTGTGCGACCAGTCCGCGCCGAACGAGGTGCGGTTGCCGTCCCGGCCGGAGTCGGGCCCGGTGGCCCGCAAGCTGGTGCTGGACGTCCTGGAGTCCTGGGACCTCCACCCGCTTCTGGAGGCCGGGGAGTTGCTCACCAGTGAGCTGGTGTCCAACGCGGTGCGGCACGCCGCAGGGCGCACCATCGGTCTCCATGTCAGCCGCAAGCCCGGGTGGCTGCGGGTCGAGATCCGCGACTCCTCACGGGCGCTGCCCTGCATGATCCTCGCCGAGGCTAAGCCGGTGAACGAGCGCGGCCGTGGGCTGAAGATCGTCGACGACCTCGCCGACCGCTGGGGCGCGGACCTGCTGCCGCGTGGCAAGGGGGTCTGGTTCGAACTGAGGGTGCACGAGCGGCGCTGAGTCGCGCTTTCGGGTCCGGATACGCGCAGGGCCCCCGGGCTCGCCGTGGTCCGGCGGATGGGGGCCCCTGCAAGTCATCGCGCCGGCCAAGGGGGTGCGTGCCGCGCGATGGGCGTCGGCAGTGCCAGGTCGGGCCCGCCGAAGTTCGATGTCTTGACTATCGCACGGATCTCAGCATATGGGCAAACCAGGCGTCTTGGATTGCAAGGTTTGTAACCTACTTCACCTTTAGATTTTGCATAGGTTCACGCTGCTGCCTGTGAATATTCATGATCTCGGTGATGTGGTCATCGCTTCGCGGGCTCGTGCGGCGTGTGCCCGGACGACGGTGGGGGAGAGGTGCTGGCGGGGCGGTGGGGCCTTGGGGGTGCCACGGCAGGTGCGGCAGAGGCCGCCCAGGAGGGCGTGCGGGCGGCAGGGGGTGCGGCAGTCGGTGCACTCGATGATGCGGGTGGACTGCTGCTGGGGGAGCGGGCGTTCCGGGGGCATCTTGTCGAGCAGGCGGCGGCGGGTGAAGGCCGCCGGGCTGTGGACGCCGTCCGGCGGGAGGCCTGCGGTGAGGGCGGCGGTGAAGAGGGCCGGGGTGGCGCCCCGGGCCAGCCACTCGGCGGCGAGCGGCTCCAGGGCCGCGCAGTCGGCGGCGGAGAGTGCGAGGCGGGCGTCGGCGAGGCCGAGGCCGGCGAGGGCCGCGTAGGCGGCCGAGGTGGGGGAGGTGCGGTTGAGCGTTCGCTCCTCGGGGGGATCGGGTGCTCCGGACGTTGACGCCTCGCCCGTGAGGAGGAAACGGGTCCACCAGGCGTCGGAGCGGGGCGTGCGGGAGAAGTAGGTGCGGAACACCCAGCGGCACTGCTTGTCGCCGACGCGCTCGCGGACGCGACGCAGGTGACCTGCGGTGGAGAGGTTGTTGAGCACCGTGCGGCAGGCCATCTGCCCGTAGTGGGGCTGGAGGGCGGCAAGGGTTTTGACGTCCATGGCGGCGCCGTCGGGGAGATGGTCGATGAGCGAGGCGATGTACGCCTCGCGCACCGGGAGGTGCGCGAAGTCGGTCGCGCAGCGGGGGAGTTGCTCCGGAGCGGACTGCTTGCCGTATCCGGGCGCGGCCATGGCGGTAGAGTCGTGGGTAGCCACAGGATCGAGCTCTCATTCGATCGTGCCGGTCAGACCCCCGTTCGGTGTTGGTAGCACCGGCGGGGGTTGTTTCGTTGCTGCGCACGCTACACGGAGGAACCGGCTGTGGCGTAGTCGTGACGATAAGTCATATCTGCTGCGTGCAGGGGTGGTTGGAAGGTGGTTACCCACCCGTTCAACTAAGGGGTCACTCGACCGGCGCCGCTTGAGCTTCGGGGGCGAAGGAGACGAAGGCGGCCCACGCTTCGGGGGAGAAGGTGAGGGTGGGGCCGGCCTTGTCCTTGGAGTCGCGGACGTGGATAGCGGAGGGGCAGGGGGCCACTTCGATGCACTCGCCGCCGTCCGTGGTGCTGTAACTCGACTTGAACCACTGAAGCATTGCGCTCATAGCTCTTCCGCCATCCGTCTGATGAAGGCCTTCGACTCCTCAATGCTGAGGGCCTGCGTGCGGATCATGCCATGGCGTTGCGCCAGAAGGTTCACTCGCTCAGGTTCGGAGTGCAGGATCCCGGTGTTCTGCCCCTCGACATAAGCAAGTTGTTCATGCTCGGGGGTCTCCAGCAGGATCATGGGGCCGTTGAGTGCTGCGTAGGCGGCCCGATCGATCGGCAGCGCTTGGATGGAGACGTTGCGAAGCTCGCCGACGTCGAGCAGGTGGTTGAGCTGCCGTTTCATAAGGCCCTTGGTGCCGACAGTCGCTTTGAGTGCCGCCTCGTGGATCACGAAGCCGTGAAAGACGGTTGGGCGGCTGCGTAGCCGCTCCTGTCGTTGCATCCGACCGGCGACGCGGGCGGCGACCGTCTCGTCGTCCAGCGGCGGATATGAGTTGCTGATTGTCTCGCGGGCGTACTCCTCTGTCTGGAGGAGGCCTGGGATCAGTAGAGCCGAGTATGCGTGGAACGCGATCGCCTCGCGCTCGGCGTCTGTGTATCCCCGCGAGTATGACGAGAACTTCTCGGGCGCCAGGTAGTCCGCCGCCCCCACGATCATTCCCTTTGCGTCACACAGCTCATCCGCTGCCTGAAGCAACTTGAGCGACGGCTTCCGCCTCCCCGCCTCCATCGACCGCACGCTCTCGATGTCGTAGTGGGCCGCCTGACTCAGCTGTTCCCTGGTCACGCCCGCCCGTTCGCGCCACCGCTTGACCTGATTGCCGCAGTACTTCCACGACATCGGGTTCTGCTTCGGCGTGCTCACGGCCCCGCACCCCTCCCTGCCCTGGTCAAGGGGCGGTTCAAGCTCTCGCGTACCACCGGTGTGACTCCCGAGGCTATGCCCGCCTACCGACCCTTGAAGGGTGAAATGGCCGAACTCAGTCCTTGTGAGTGAAGCCGTCCTTACCTCCCCCTCAAGGACTCTGATGATCACTCAGCCCGCCGACGCCGTCGAGTGGATGCTCCCTCGCCACCCCCGCAGCGCGAGCCGCGCCCGGATCCGGCTCCTCCGGCAGGCCTTCGACTGGCAGATCGACGTCGAGTCCACCGAGATCGCCCTGCTCCTCCTCAGTGAACTCGTCACCAACGCCTGCCACCACGCCCGGGCCCCGCGCGACCGCCTCATCGGCGTCCGCCTGCTCCTCCCCACCCACTCCACCCTCCGCGTCGAGGTCTCCGACACCAGCGACGAACTCCCCGTCCCCCGTCACGCCGCCCCCGACGACGAGTCCGGTCGCGGCCTCGAACTCGTCGCCGCCCTCGCCACCTCCTGGGGCGCCCGCCCGCGCGGCGAGGGCTACATCGGCAAGACCGTGTGGTTCACCCTCGCCCTCCCCTCGCCGGCCTGCCTGGTCTCAGATAATCTGATTCCATGAGGCTGATGACTGCAACAGACGCTTCGAGAAGCTTCGCCGCCGTGTTGGACTCGGCGGAGCACGGTGAGACGATCATCGTCACCCGGGGTGGCCGGCGGATCGCGGTGATCGGACCGGCGCCCTCGGGAAACGGTGCCGCGCTCAATGACGTTCTCCGGCGGTTCGGGCCGGATGAGGACTTCGCGGCGGATGTGGCGTCCGTTCGCTCCCTGCTCGATGACAAGGTGGCTGAGTGGCCCGCCGATTGATCCTCGACACCGGCGTCCTGATCCGGGCAGAGCGCACTGGTGCCGGTGAGCTGTTCGACCCCGACGATGACGTGGCGATTGCCGCGATCACGGCCGCCGAACTGCACCTCGGAGTGGAACTGGCCGACGATGCCCGCCGTCTTCGCCGGCAGGCCTTCGTGGATGCGGTCCTCGCCGTTGTTCCCGTCGAGCACTACACGCCGGACACGGCCCGCATCCATGCCAGGCTGATGGCGCACGTGCGGAGGCAGGGCAAGCCGCGCGGGGCTCACGACCTGATCATTGCGGCCACAGCCTTGGCCACCGCCCGGACGGTGGTCACCACCCACGGTTCCGCCGGATTCGCGGACCTGCCCGGGCTCCAGGCAATCGTTCTCGGATCGCCCAACTGAGAGCGCAGGAAGTCGATCCCGTCGACTTCCTGCGCTCTTGCCGTGACGGCGGTCACTTGTCTCCGCCCGGATGTCACACTCCGGGCCCGATCGCACTCTCAGGATGCGACCGCGAACAGGAGGCCCGAGTGACACCTTCCCCGGCAGATGCCGCCACGCAAGTGTTCCTGGAGCACCGCGAGTTGCTGTTCTCCATGGTCTACAGCATGCTCGGCGGCGTCGCCGACACCGAGGACGTGCTTCAGGAGACCTGGCTCGCCTGGGCGCACCGGGGCGGCGACGCCATCGAGAGCCCGCGCGCGTACCTGGTGCGGATCGCGGTGAACAAGGCGCTGGCCCGCCGTTCCGCGATCGCCCGGCGACGGGAGTCGTACATCGGTCCGTGGCTGCCGGAGCCGCTCGTCGACGCTCCCGAGCCCTCCGACGATTCGGTGTCGGTGGCGCTGCTGGTCGTGCTGGAGACGCTCACCCCGCTGGAGCGCGCGGTGTTCCTGCTGCACGAGGTGTTCGGCTATGCCCACACCGAGATCGCGGCCATGCTCGACCGCACACCGGCGGCCGTGCGGCAGGTCGCTCACAGGGCCCGCGAGCACGTCCACGCCCGGCGCCCCCGCTACCCGGCCGATCGGCGGCTCCAGCAGGAGGCGACCGAACGTTTCACCGCTGCCGTGACTGGTGGCGATCTCAACGGGCTGCTCGAACTGCTCGCACCCGACGTGACGCTGTGGGCCGACGGCGGCGGCAAGGCCCCCGCCGCCGGTCCGCGTCCGGTCCACGGCCGGGATGCTGTCGCGGCGCTGCTGGTGGGCGGCATCAACCGGGCCCCGCGCCAACTGGACGTCCGCTACCGGCCGGTCAACGGCGGCCCGTCGGCGCTGCTGTTCGCGGGCGACTCGCCGTACGCCGTGCTGACGCTCGACCTGGACCCGGACAACGGCCGGGTGAGCGGCATCTACTTCGTCACGAATCCCGACAAGCTCTCCCACATCTCATGAAGGGAATCCCGATGATCCTGGTCACCGGAGCCACCGGAACCGTCGGCCGCCTGCTGGTCGACCTCCTGCTCGCCCAGGGCGCCGAGGTCCGAGCCGTCACCCGGCAGCCCGACGTGGCCGCTCTGCCGTCCGGTGCCGAGGTGGTGGCGGGCAACCTGTCCTCGGCGCTCAAGGGCGTGACCGCCGTGTTCCTGAACCCCCGGGTCATTGGTGAACACGCCGCCGAACTCCTCGCGCTCGCCCAGGAACAGGGCGTCCGCCGGGTGGTGGCGCTCTCGGCCGTCAACGTGGACGACCCGCTGGACGAACAGCCCTCCCGCCACAACGGGGACCGCAACAAGGAGGTCGAGGCGGCCGCCGTCGCCAGCGGCCTGGAGTGGACCAGCCTGCGGGCCGCCTCCTTCGCGAGCAACACGCTCCGTGCCTGGGGCCCGCAGCTCCGGGCCGGGGACGTGGTGCGCTACCCGTGCGCGGACTTCCGGGAGGCGCTGGTCGACGAGCGGGACCTCGCCGAGGTCGCCGTCCGTGCCCTGCTCGCCGACGAACTGTTGGGGCGGAAGGTCGAGTTGACCGGACCGGAGGCGGTGAGCCACGCGGAGGCGGTGGCCGTCCTCGGCTCGGTGCTCGACCGCCCGCTGCGCTTCCAGGAGGTGCCGGCGGAGGCGGCGCGGCAGGGCATGATCGCGCGCGGGTTCGCGGAGCCGTTCGTCGCGGCGCTGATGGCGCGGTACGGCAGGCAGGTGCCGCAGCTACCGAGCGGCGAGGTCGAGCGGATCCTCGGCCGCCCGGCCCGCAGCTACGCGCAGTGGGCCGCTGACCACGCCGGGGCCTTCAGGGGCTGAGACGGAGCGGGCTGCGCAGGAAGTCGGCCCGGCCGACTTCCTGCGCGCCTCATGCGTCGTCCTCTCCTTGATCGTTGTGATGACGAACGAATTCGCGCCCGGTAGCATCGGCCGGGTGAAGCTCTACTGGCACGCCGTGCTGCCACCGCTCAGCGCCTGATCGGGCGCGCGCTTCGGTGGCTTGATCCCTGGAACCCCGGCTCGGCCCTTCTTCGGCCGGTGTGGGGTGGTGGCGTGCGTCCGTTCTCGGAACCAGTTCCTCTGACGGTCTTCGACGACGGAAGTTCATGACTGTGCCGAATCGTTTGTCTGCGCCTGCTCGTACTCGCCCGACCCCTGCCGTTCGCCCTGTCCGGTTGATCGACGGGCCGGTGCCGATCCTGGCCACCGCCCTGTTGTGGGGCACCACCGGGACGGCCAGCTCGCTGGCGCCCGCCGGCGCCCCGGCGACCGGGATCGGCTCCGCCGCGCTGGTGCTCGGCGGGCTGCTGCTGTTCCTCACCGACCGCGCCGCCTGGTCGCTGCCCCGGCGGTGCGGCACGCGTGAGCGGTGGCTGCTGGCGGTGGGGGCCGTCGCGGTGACGGGGTACCCGCTCACCTTCTACCCGGCGGTGACCCGCACCGGGGTGGCGGTGGCCACCGTGATCGCCCTGGGAAGCGCGCCGGTGTTCACCGGGCTGCTCGGCTGGCTCGCCCGGCAGGGCCGACCCGGCGGGCGCTGGGCCGGGGCCACGGCGCTGGCCGTGCTCGGCTGCGGGGTGCTGGTGCTCGGGCCCGAACTCGCCGGTGGCGGTGCGGCGGTGGACCCCGTCGGAGTGCTGCTGGCGGCGCTCTCGGGGCTCTCGTACGCGGTGTACTCGCTGATTGCCGGGCGGCTGATCGCGGCCGGGCACCCCTCCGCCGGGGTGATGGGCGCGATGTTCGGCGGGGCGGCGCTGCTGGTGCTGCCCGTGCTCGCGCTCGGCCCGGTGGGCTGGCTGCTCTCGGAACGCGGGGCGGGCGTCGTGCTGCACCTCGGGGTGATCACCACCTTCCTCGCCTACCGGCTCTTCGGCCACGGCCTGCGCCACACCTCGCCCCAGACCGCTACCACGCTGACCCTGGCCGAACCGGCCGTCGCCGCCGTCCTCGGCGTCGCGGCGTTGGGGGAGCGGCTGCCGGCGGTGTCCTGGTGCGGGCTCGCGGTGCTCGCGGGCGGGCTGGCGTTCCTGACGCTCCCCGGTCGGCGGTAGCTCAGTTGCTGCGCAGGAAGTCGGCCCGGTCGACTTCCTGCGCAGCAACTGCCCGGCAGCTAGGGTGAGGTGATCGTGTGATCGTCGGGGGCCGCGTCGCTCGTGGTGCAGGGCTCCTGGCGTTCCCGCTTGTTCAGGACGGGGGACTGGTCATGGAGGAGTTCGCGGGTCCGTTGGAGGTGCTCGCCCGCTACCGTCGGGCCATGCTCGACCTCGACGCCGATGCGCTGGCCGAGCTGTACGCCGAGGACGGGGTGCACGAGTTCCCGTTCCTGTTCCCGGGGATGCCCGAGCGGTACCGGGGGCGCGAGGAGGTGCGGGCCGGGTACCGGGCGGCCTGGGGTGCGAGCACCGCGCGGCCGCAGGAGATCCGGGAGGTCGCCGTCCACCCGAGCGCCGATCCCGAGGTGCTCACCGTCGAGCAGTGCGTGATCGGTACCGATGCCGCTACCGGCAGGCCGTTCAGCCTGCCGGGGCTGCTCGTGCTGCGGGTCCGGGACGGCCGGCTGGTGCACGTCCGGGACTACATGGACGGCCTGGGCGTGGCCCGTGCCATGGGGCGGCTGGCCGCCGTGGTGGCGCGGCTGGAGGAGCGGGGCTGACGGTCGGTCGGATGGCGCCGTTCCGTGATCTTGAGCGTGTTCGGGCGACTACGATCAGTGGATATGACGACGCCGCCCGATGAAGGCATCCACCCGTTCCGCATCGCCGTTCCGGAGAGCGACCTGGAGGACCTGCGCCAGCGCCTCGACCGCACGCGCTGGCCGGACGAGTTGCCGGGGGTCGGCTGGGCCTACGGGATCCCGCGCGACTACCTGATGGAGCTGGCCGGCTACTGGCGACACGAGTACGACTGGCGGGCCGCCGAGGCGCGGCTCAACCAGTGGCCGCAGTTCACCACGACGATCGACGGCGCCAACATCCACTTCCTGCACGTCCGTTCGCCGGAGCCGGACGCGGTGCCGCTGCTGCTGTCGCACGGCTGGCCCGGTTCGATCGTCGAGTTCGCCGAGCTCATCGGACCGCTCACCGACCCCCGGGCGCACGGGGCGGGCCCCTCGCCGGCCTTCCACCTGGTGATCCCGAGCCTGCCCGGTTTCGGCTTCTCCGGTCCGACCCGGGAGGCCGGCTGGGAGTACCGGCGGGTGGCGGCGGCCTTCGCCGAGCTGATGCGACGGCTGGGCTACGACTCGTACGGGGTGCAGGGCGGCGACTGGGGCTCCGCGATCTCGCGGGAGCTCGGCCGGGTGCACCCCGAGCGGGTGATCGGGGTGCACCTGAACCTGATCCCGGGGGGTGCGGCGGAGAGCGAGCCCACCGAGGAGGAGCTCGCCGGGCTCTCCGCGCCGGAACGGGCGCGGACGCTGGCCTCCTGGGAGCGGATGCGCGAGTGGAACCGGGAGCGCAAGGGCTACGCGGACATCCAGACCACCCGGCCGCAGACCCTCGCGTACGGCCTCACCGACTCGCCGGTCGGTCAACTGGCCTGGATCGCCGAGAAGTTCAAGGAGTGGACGGACTCGGCGGAACGCCCCGAGGACGCCGTCGGCCGGGACCAGCTGCTCACCAACGTGATGCTCTACTGGCTCACCGGGACGGCCGGGTCCTCGGCCCGGCTCTACTACGAGCGCACCCACGCCGACTACTGGGGCCGGCCGGCCGAGCCGTCGACCGCCCCGACCGCCGTGGCGCTGTTCCCGGAGGAGAACTTCCTGGTCCTGCGGCACATCGCGGAGCGGACCAACAACATCGTGCGCTGGACGGAGCTGGACCGGGGCGGTCACTTCGCCGCGATGGAGGAGCCGGACCTGCTGGCCGCCGACATCCGGGCCTTCTTCGGGCGGCTGCGCCCGGCGGGCGCCTAGCCGCAGCGGTGCGCCGCCTCCAGCCCCTGCGGGGAGGCGGCGCCGCTCAGGCCCGGGTGGCGCCGGCGTCGGGCTCCGCGAAGACCCCGTACAGCAGCAGGTCGAGGACGGCGAGCAGTTCCTTGGTGAGTGCGCCCTTGCGGCCGGGGTTCATGCACCAGCGGTACAGCGTGCCGAGGTAGAGGTCGCGCAGCGCGTTGCCGACCTGGTCGGGGCGCGTCCCCTCGCGGAACTCGCCGCGCCGTACGCCGTCGGCGACCAGCTCGGAGAAGAGCTCGGCGAGGTAGGGCTCCTCCAGGAGCGGCCGGCCGGCCCGGACCCAGGCCATCAGCATGGCCCCGGTCTCCTTCTGGTCCTCCTCGTTCATCTTCCCGAGGGCGCGCATGCAGCGCTGCAGCCGGGTCCGGGTGGTGCCGGTGCCCAGGGCGTCCGCGGCGAGGGAGCCGCGCAGCTTGTCGCGGCGCTTCTCGCCCCACGTCCCGAGCAGGTCCTCCTTGCGCTGGAAGTAGTTGAAGAAGGTGCCGCGCGCGACGTCGGCGCGTTCCGCGATCTCGTCGATCGAGGTCTCGTCGTAGCCCTGTTCGGTGAACAGCGTGAGGGCGGCCGTGTAGAGGCGCTCCCTGACCCGTAGCTTGTTGCGCTCGCGGCGCCCGAGTGGCGCCGCCTCCGGCGCGGCTTCAGCTCCCGTGGAGTTCAACGGGCTCTCCGATCAATGGTGGCTGTCGGGGAGGGCCCACTCCTCCCCGACTTGGTGCACCACAGTTTAACTATGATTCGTAGTTGAAATTGTCCTCCATTAAGAGCTTTGATAGCTGTCGAACTTTTCAGCCTATGGCCGCCAGCAGGCCGTTGAGGCTCTCCGAACCGAGCAGGCGTCCCGCGGTGAGGTCCAGCCCGCAGTCCGAGCGGACCTGCGCCCGCAGCTGCGCGGCCATCAGCGAGTCCAGTCCCAGGTCGCGCAGCGAGCGGCGGCGGTCGATCGCCGCCTCGGGCAGGTCGAGCAGCCGGGACACCCGCTGGAGCAGCGCGTCCGTCGCGGCGCGCGCGGGTTCGGGCGCCGGCTCGGCGGCCACGGCCGCCAGGACCGGCTCGGCGTTCACCGGCACCGGGACCGGACGGGCGTCCACCGGCACCGGCCGGGGGCGGGCCAGCGACCGGGCCGCCGGTACGGCGGGGCGCCGCCGGGCCAGGGCCCCGGCCAGCCGGCCGCGGACGCCGGCCGCCGGCGCGGCGAGGGCGACCAGCTCGATGTCGAGGAACTCGGCGAGCACCGAGCCGTCGGTGGCGAGCAGGAGGACGTCGCCCCGGGCCCGTCGGCCGCCCGGGCCGGGCGTGACGCGGCACAGGGTCCAGTACTCGTCGGCGAGTTCGGCGTGGCGGCGGACGGCGCCGAAGCCGGCGGGCACGTAGCCGGCGCCCGCCGGGTAGCCGGCGAGCATGGCCAGCAGCCCCGCCTCGTAGCCGACGGCGGTCGAGGCGCCGGCGCGGCGCACCCGGGCGACGACTCGTCCGCCGCGCCGCCAGGCGTGCTCGACCGTCCGCAGTCCCGTGCCGACCTCGAAGCCGCGTTCGGCGGCGCCCGCATACAGGGCGTCGGCGGACAGGTACTCGCGGTGGCGGGCCAGGCTGGTCTCCAGCAGCTCCCGCCGGTCGGGAGCGGCGCACGCGGTGGTGGGCTCCAGGCGGCCGAGCGCGCAGAGTTCCGGGCCGGCGCCGTGGCCGCGGCGGGCCTCGACCCGGACCGCGCGGGCGCCGTCCGGACCGGGCGCGTCCACGGTGACGAGCAGCACGGCGGTGGGGACGTCGGCGAGGGTGAGCGCGGCGTCGCCCAGGCGCACCCCGGCCAGGGTGAAGTGCTGCCCGGGCGCGGCCTCGCGCGCGGCGGCGAACGCGGCCTCCAGGTAGACGGAGGGGAAGACCGGCTCCGCCCCGCTCACCCCCACCCCGGCGCCGACGGCGGGCAGGCCCCAGGCGTCCAGCCGGAATTCGCGCACCGGCGGCGCGGACGCGGCGGCCGGTGCGGTGGCCTGCGTCGCGGCGCTCTGGCGCAGCCGGGTGGCGTCCCAGGGGTAGGCGGGCAGCGGCACCACCGGGGGCTCGAAGCCGTACCAGCGCGACCAGTCGACGGCGGCGCCCCGGGTGAACGCCCGGCCCACCGCCTCCAGCAGCAGGACCGCCTCGTCGCCGCCGCGCCGCAGGGTGGGGACGGCGGCGGGCTCGGCGCCGCCCGCGGTGACCGTCTCGTCGATCGCCGTGGTCAGCACCGGGTGCGGGCTGACCTCCAGGAACACGGTGTCGGTCTTGGCCAGGTGCTGCACGGCCTCGACGAAGCGGACCGGGCGGCGCAGGTTGTCCAGCCAGTAGCGCGGGTCGAGTTCCGCGCCGGTGGTGGGGGCGGCGGTCACGCTGGACATCAGGGCGGTCCGGGCCGGGCGCGGTGCCAGGCCGTCCAGGGCGGCGAGCAGCTCCGCCCCGATCAGGTCCATGTCGGGGGAGTGCGAGGCCACCTCGACCTTGACCAGACGGCAGAGCACCCCGACGCCCTCCAGACGCCTCGCGATCTCGGCCAGCGCGGTCGGCGGGCCGGCCAGCACGGTGGACGACGGGGAGTTCTGCGCCGCGACGCACACCGCGGCGAACTCCCGGTCGGAGGCGAGGAGTTCCTCGGCGCCCTCGGCGGAGAGCTCTACCGCGAGCATGGCGCCACGCCCGGCGAGTCGGCGCATCAGCCGGCTGCGGCGGCAGATCACCGCGGCGGCGTCGCGCAGCCCGAGCGCCCCGGCGCTCTGGGCGGCGGCGACCTCGCCCATGCTGTGGCCCACGCAGACGTCCGGGCTCAGGCCGGCCTCGCGCAGGGCGGCGTCCAGGGCGACGCCGACCGCCCACAGCGAGGGCTGGACCTTGTCCATGTCGGTGGGGAACTCCTCGACGTGGGTGAGCAGGTCGACCACCGACCAGCCGAGCTCCAGGCCGATCGCGGCGTCGCACTCCAGCAGCTTCTCCCGGAAGGCCGGGGAGGTCTCCAGCAGCCGGCGGCCCATGCCGGGCCACTGGGCGCCCTGGCCGGGGAAGACGAAGGCCAGCCGGCGGGGTTCGCCGAAGCCCGCCTCGGCGGTGCCGCCCTCGGGGACGGACTTCCCGGCGGCCAGCGCCCGCAGGCGCTCGGCGACCACCTCGTGGCTGTCGCCGCGGACCCACAGCCGGTAGGGGTGGGCGTCCCGGCGCAGGGCGGCGGCCGCGCAGAGTTCGGCGAGCGGGAGCTCGCGGCCGGGGCCGTCCGTCAGGTGGGTCGCGTAGGCCTCGGCCAGCCGGTTCAGCGAGCGGGCCGAGCGGGCGCTGAGCACCAGCAGCTGTTCGGCGGTGCCGCGGCTCGGCGGTTCGGCGGCCAGGGCGGCGGGTTCGGCCGGGACGGGGACGTACTCGCCGATCACCACATGGGCGTTGGTGCCCGAGATGCCGAAGGAGCTGACGCCGAGCAGCGCCCGGTCGGCGGTCCGGGGCAGCGGGGTGTTGCGGGTGACGACGGTGACGCCGAGCTCCTCGCGCTCGATCACCGGGTTCGGCTCCGCGCAGTGCAGGGAAGCGGGGATGACACCGTGTCGGGCGATCAGGACGGCCTTGATCAGCCCGGCTATGCCGGCCGCGGACTCGGCGTGGCCGATGTTGGTCTTCACCGAGCCGGTCAGCAGCGGGCGCCGGAGCGGGCGGGCGGTGGCGGTGGCGAGCGCCTGGAGTTCGACCGCGTCGCCGACCGAGGTGCCGGTGCCGTGGGCCTCCACGTAGTCGAGGTCCTGCGGGGAGACGCCGGCCGAGCGGCAGGCGGTGCGCAGCATGTCGACCTGGCCGCTGATCGCGGGCTGCAGCAGGAGTCCGCTGCCCCGGCCGTCGTTGGTGACGGCGCTGCCGAGCAGGGTGGCCAGGATGCGGTCGCCGTCCCGTTCGGCGTCCGCGAGCCGTTTGAGCACGATGACGCCGACGCCGTCGCTGCGGACGAAGCCGTCGGCCCGGGCGTCGCCGAAGCGGCAGCGGCCACCGGGCGACAGCATGCTGCCCTGGGAGTAGGCGATGGCGTCGTGGGGGGAGAGGACGAAGTTGACGCCGCCGGCGAGGGCGAGGTCGCACTCCCCGGCGAGCAGGCTCTGCCGGGCCTGGTGCACCGCGACCAGGGAGGAGGAGCAGGCGGTGTCGAGCACCACGCTGGGGCCGAAGAGGTCGAAGGCGAAGGAGAGCCGCCCGGCGGTGACGGCGCGCAGCCGGCTGCCGGCCACGTCGCGGACGTTCGGGCCGGTGGTGGAGCGGGTGGCCTCCGAGTACTCGGCGGTGGCCTGGCCGATGAACACGCCGGCGTGGGTGCCGGCCAGGGTGGACGGGCGGATGCCGGCGTCCTCGAAGGCCTCCCAGGTGGCGTGCAGCAGCAGGCGCTGCTGGGGGTCGATGGCCCGGGCCTCGGCGGGGGAGATGTTGAAGAACCCGTAGTCGAAGGAGAACGGGTCGGTGACGAAGCCGCCGTGCCGGGAGGCGGTCCGGCCGGGGACGCCGGGGGTGGGGTCGTAGTCGGCCGTGATGTCGAACCGTTCCGCGGGCACCGCGGTGATCGAGTCCTGCTGGGCGATCAGGTTCTCCCAGAACCGTTGCGGTCCGTCCGCGCCTGGGAACCGACACCCCATGCCCACGACGGCGACTTCGGGACGGGGGTGCTGGTGTGCGTGCTCCATGGATGGCCCAATCTCGGTAGACGTAGACCTATGGCGTGCATGACCGTGCGCGGCTCTGGGGCTAGCGGGATCCAAACTTACACCGGGACTCAAGTTTGTTCCTAGGGTTCTACCGCTGGACTTTGAGTCCAACGAAAGACCGGGGTGGTGTCGGCGGAAGTGCCCCGAGGGGCGGGGATTTCGGCACTTGTCGGGGTGATCGGGCCGCTTGCCCGGACGGTGCCGAAGGGTGCCGGAAAAGCAGGAAAGGCCGCCCGGGGCGACGGTGTTCCGTCGTCCCGGGCGGCCTTTCACGGGCGGGGTGGTTCCCGGCTGTCGGGTTCGGCCGGGTTCGGTCGGTCCCGGTCCGCCTCAGTTCGGTGAGTGTCCCGTGCCGGCGGGGCGCTCCCGCGCGGCCAGGCCGTGCAGGACCAGGTCCAGCACGGACACCAGCTCGCCGGTGAGCCGGCCCGGATCCTCCCCCCGGGCCGCCCGCCGGGTCCACCGGTAGAGCGCACCCAGGTAGAGGTCGCGCAGCGCTTCGCCGACCTGCTCCGAGCTGAGCCCGGTGGCGATCTCCCCCCGGGCGCGGCCGGTCTCGACCAGCTCCGCGAGGATCGCGCCCAGGTAGGGCTCCTCCTCCAACGGCCGTCCGGTGCGCACCCAGGCGGTGAGCATCGCCCGGCTGAGCTCGGGCTCCTCCTCGTTGAGGGCGCCGAGGACGGCGAGGCACTGCCGCAGGCCCTCGGCCGAGCCGGGCCGGTCCGCCGGCCCTTGCCCGGGCCGCCGCTGTTCCAGCCCCGCCTGTTCGAGCCCCACCTCTTCGAGCCGCTGCATCAGCCTCTCCCGTCGCGCCTCGGCCCAGGCGTTGATCAGGGCCTCCTTGCGCGGGAAGTGGTTGAAGAAGGTGCCGCGCGCCACGTCGGCGTGCTCCGCGATCTCCTCCACGGAGGCGCCCGCGTAGCCCTTCTGGCTGATCAGGGTCATCGCCGAGGCGTAGACCCGCTCCTTGACCCGCTGCCGGTTGCGGTCTCGTCGCGTCGCGGCCGGGGTCGGCACTTCGCCGTGCGCATCCATGGTCCGTCTCCGCTCCGGGCCGTCGGTCGGTCAGTGTGTCCGGTTCTGCGGCGGCAGTCCGCCGATGAACTCGTGGTCGCGCTCCAGGGTGCCGAGCTTGGAGGCGCCGCCGGGCGAGCCGAGTTCGTCGAAGAAGCCGGTGTTCGACTTCCGGTAGTCCTCCCACTCGTCCGGGAGGTCGTCGTCGTAGAAGATCGCCTCAACCGGGCAGACGGGCTCGCAGGCGCCGCAGTCCACGCACTCGTCGGGGTGGATGTACATCGAGCGGGCGCCCTCGTAGATGCAGTCGACGGGGCATTCCTCGATGCACGCCTTGTCCTTGACGTCCACGCAGGGCTGCGCGATCACATAGGCCACGTGCTGTTCCTCCTCGTGAAGGGATGTCGGGCTAGAGACCGCGCAGGTACGGGGCGTCGCCGCTGCTGCCGATCCCGTCGGGCGCGTGCCCGCCGCCGGTGGATCCGCCGGTCGGAACCGTCCTGTGCTCGTAGCTCTCCAGTCGGGCCATCTCGCCGCGCGGGACCTCGGGTCGCTCCTGCGGCTGGTGAGGGTGGGACATGGCAGCCTCCAGCTGACAGTATGTAGAACTTGAACTTCAGTCCATTTGTTCTCCATCAGGCAAACATGGACTCAAGTTCATGTCAATGGGTCGGTACGGCGGACGGCGCGGCGCTGCGCCCGGCGAGCGGACGACGACGCAGGGCGGCCTCGGCGATGGCCGGCGGCGGCCAGGAGGCGTTCGGGTCGTACAGGTTGACGCCGGGCGGGACGATCTCGTCGATCCGGTCCATCGCGGCGTCGTCGAGCAGCAGCGAGGCGCCCTTGATCGTCGCCTCCAGCTGCTCCATGGTGCGCGGGCCGATGATCGCCGAGGTCACGCCGGGGTGCGCCGTCACGAAGGCCATGCTCAGCTCGGGCAGGGTGCAGCCCAGCTCGTCCGCCAGTTCGGTGAAGCGCTCGACGGCCTCCAGCTTGCGGACGTTGCCCGGGATGCTCGGGTCGAAGCGGCTCGGCACGACGGCGGCGCGGCCCTGGGTGAGGTCCACCGGGCGGCCCTGCCGGTAGGTGCCGGAGAGGAAGCCGAAGGCGAGCGGGCTCCAGGTCAGCACGCCCATGCCGAGCCGCTGGCAGGTCGGCAGCACCGCGGCCTCGGCGCCGCGGGCCAGCAGCGAGTAGGGCGGCTGCTCGGTGCGCGGGCGCAGCAGGCCGCGGCGCTCGGCGAGGTGGTGCGCCTCGACGAGGTCCTCGGCCGGGTAGGTGGACAGGCCGTAGGTGCGGATCTTCCCGGCCCTGACCAGATCGCTCAGGGCGGCGAGGGTCTCCTCCAGGTCGGTCGAGCGGTCCGGGCGGTGGACCTGGTAGAGGTCGATCCAGTCGGTCCGCAGCCGCCGCAGGCTCTCCTCGACGGCCTGCACGATCCAGCGGCGCGAGTTGCCGCTGCGGTTGCGGCCCTCGCCCATCTGGAAGTGGAACTTGGTGGCCAGCACGACCTCGTCGCGCCGGCCCCGCAGGGCCTTGCCGACGACGGTCTCGGACTCGCCGGCCGAGTACATGTCCGCGGTGTCGACGAAGTTGATCCCGTGGTCCAGCGCGGTGTGGACGATCCGGGCGCAGTCCTCGTGGTCGGGGTTGCCGACGAACCCGAAGTTCATCGTGCCGAGGCAGTACGCGCTGACCTCGATGCCGCTGCCGCCCAGGGTGCGGTAGTGCATGATCCGGCTCCTTTTTCGGTCATGGCGGAGGCCGCGCCGGGGTGCGTGCCGGCGCGGTGACAAGGGGTTGGGGGGATCCCGACGGTACACGACCCCCCCTTTCCCGCAACAGCTCTGACGGACCATCAGCTGGTGCGGAGCGGTGAACCGGGGCGTCCGCCGGTCCGTCGAGGATCCCATTGACATGAACTTGAGTCCATGTTTGACTGCGGGCCGCGAGATGGACATGAGTTCATATTTGATCTCCCGGAAAGGAATCCGGCCATCATTACCCACGATGCGCCCGTATCCCGGTGCCCGGTCACCGGCGGCGCGGCAGCGGACCTGGTCGACCCCAGGCTCTACAGCGACGGGGACGCCTGGCGGATCTGGCAGCGCATGCGCGCCGAGAAGACGCTCGGGTGGCACCAGGTCGACGCGGAGCGAGGCTTCTGGTCGGTGGTCAAGTACGCCGACTCCGACCTGGTCCTGCGGGATGCCGCCACCTTCACCTCCGAACGAGGCACCCTGCTGGACATCCTCGGCACGGACGACCCGGCCGGCGGCCAGCAGCTCGCCGTCACCGACCCGCCCCGACACACCCCGCGCCAGGCGCGTCTGAAGAAGGCCCTCGCCAGCAAGGCCGTCGGTCGGCAGCGCAGCATGATCACCCCGATCGTGCGCGAGCTGCTCGAACCCCTCGGCGACGGCGGCGTCTTCGACTTCGGCGCGGCCATGCTCGGACTGCCGATGTCGGTGACCGGCACCATGATGGCCCTGCCCGAGCAGGACTGGCCCTGGCTCACCCGCCTCACCACCATCTGCATCGCCGCCGACGACCCCGACTTCCAGGGGCCGGACGGCAAGGAGGCGACGCTGACGGAGGCGCACCGCGAGCTCTTCGGCTACTTCCAGGACCTCACCCGGCACCGCCGGGAGAACCTCGGCGACGACCTGCTGAGCACCCTGATCTCGACCACCTTCGAAGGCCGGCAGATGTCGGCGGCCGAGGTCGTCTCCAACTGCTACAGCCTGCTGCTCGGCGCCAACGTCACCACCCCGCACGCGCCGACCTTCGTCATGGCCGAGTTCGCCGAGAGCGACGTGCTCGCCGACTGGGCGGCTCACCCGGAGGTGCACGCCACCGCCTACGAGGAGGCGCTGCGCTGGGCGTCGCCCGTCAACCACGTGCTGCGCTACGCGACCCGGGACACCGTCGTACGGGACACCGAGATCAAGGCCGGCGAGGCCGTGGTGGTCTGGCTCGGCGCCGCCAACCGCGACGAGGAGGTGTTCGCCGACCCGCACACCTTCGACATCCGCCGCAAGCCCAACAAGCACCTGGCCTTCGGCATCGGCCCGCACTACTGCGTGGGCCACAGCGTCGCCCGGGTCACCGTCTCGATCCTCTTCGAGGAACTGCTCGCCGGCTACCAGGACTTCCGACTGGCCGGCACGCCCGAGCGGCTCGTGTCGAACTTCGCCTCCGGCTACAAGTACGTGCCGATCACGGCCCGTCGGCGGAAGTGAGCCCGGGATGAGCACGACCGAGACCGCGGACGACCGCTGGTACCCGGCCAACCCGGCGCAGAAGGGCCTGTGGGTCCTGGACCGGGTGGAGCAGCTGCGCCGCACCACCCTGATCCCGACCGTCGTCCGCTTCACCGGCCCGCTCGACGTCCAGCGGCTGGCCCGGGCCGTCCAGCAGGTCCTCGACCGGCACCCGGCGCTGCGCTCGCGCTTCCGGCTCGACCCGGAGCACAAACGCGTCGAGTTCCGCACCGACCTGGAGCCCGCCCGGGTCGGCGTGATCGACGCCGCCGCGGAGGGCTGGACGGAGGCCGAGCTGCCCGAGCTCGTCGACGTCCTGTGCTACGCGCCGTTCGACCTGTCCGCCGAGGCCCCGGCCCGGGCGGAGCTGATCGTCCTCGGCCCGCAGGACGTGCGGCTGGTGCTGACGGTGCACCACATCGTCTGCGACGGCTGGTCCCACTCGCTGATCCTGCGGGAGATCGAGCAGATCTACCGCGCCGAGGCCGAGGGCGTCGACCCCGCCCTACCGGTGCCGCCGCACCCCGGCGAGGTCACCGTCGGGCCCGGACCCGAGGAACTGGCCGAGCGGCTGCCGGACGTGGTCGAGCGCCTCGCCGGTGCGCCGCTGGAGGTCGACTTCCCGTTCCGCCGCCCCGTACCGGCCGACGCCGAACCCGACCTCGACGGCGGGACGCTGGCGATCGACCTGGACGAGGAGCTGACCGGCGCGCTGCTCGACGCCGCCGCCGGGGCGGGCTGCACCCCGTTCGCCCTCGGGGTCGCCCTGCTCACCGGAACCCTGGCCCAGATCGGCGACCAGCGCGACTTCGTCATCGCCTTCGGCTGGCCCGGCCGGGACGACCCGGCGATCGCCGACGTGGTCGGGATGTTCATGAACACCACCATGCTCCGGGTCACCCTCGACGGGGACCGCACCAGCTGGGGCGAACTCCTCGGCGGCGCCCGGCTCGGCGCCCTGGAGGCGTTCATCGACGCCGACATCCCGCTGGACGCCGTGACCGCCGAGCTGAAGCCCGAGCGGGCGGTCATCTGGCCGCCGCTGTCGGCGGTGCTCGTGAACCTCAACGAGTCGCCGCGCGACCTCGTCCTCGGCGACGGGGCGGTGGGCCGGCTCCAGCCGCTCGACCGCCTCCACATGAAGTACGACCTCGCCCTGTTCGTCCGCGTGGACGAGACCCCGCGGGGCCGGCGGCTGCAGCTGTCCGTGGACTACACCCGGGCGCTGTTCGACTCCGCCGACATCAGCCGACTTCTCGACGCCATGCGGCGCAACGCCGCAGTCATCGCCCACTCCCTGGAGGAACCCGTGACCGTAGCCGTGAACCCGACCGTAGACCTGGACGACCCGGCCGCCCGGCTGGAGCTCGTACGTTCGCTCTGGCTGGAGGTCCTCAAGCTCGACTCGGTAGGCGACGACGTGAGCTTCTTCGAGGCCGGCGGCGACTCGCTGCTGCTGGTGATGCTCGTGGAGCGCCTCACCCAGGCCACCGGCCGGGCCCTGAAGACCATGGACCTGTTCCGCGCCGGCACCGTACGCGGCCACGCCGAGCTGCTGGTGACCGCCGGCTCGCCGGCCGGCGCCGGCGCCGGCAGCAGCCGGGACCGCCTGCTGGGCGCCGCCCGCGCGGCCGCCGCCGCGCGCTGATCCCGGGCCCGCCCCGGGCATGTCCGGCGGGTCTTCGCCGGGGTCGACAAGATCCGCCGGACATGCCCCGGGCGGTACGCGAGCCGCGTCCAACCCTTCCTCATTGGAGAGCAACTGATGACGCTTCATGAAATGGCGTGCACCGTGCTCGGCCTGCAGCCGGCCGGTGCGGACCTCGGGACGCTGAGCTTCGTCGAGCTCGGCGGGGACTCACTGCGCGCGATGCGGCTCGCGGCAACGGCTCAGGAGGAGCTGGGGCTGCGGCTGGCGATGCGGGAGCTGCTCGGGATCCGGCCGCTGGCCGAGGTCCTGGCCGAGGCGGCGGAGTCCGCCGTCGTACCCGCTCCGGCGGCCACCGGTGACGGGGCCGACCGGACCGCCGCGACGGACGCCCTGTCCTACACCCAGCGCGGGATGTGGCTGATCGAGAGCATCACCGGCGGATCCCCGTACAACCTGGTCTTCACCTGCTTCGTCGAGGAGGGCAAGCTCGACCAGGGCCTGCTCCAGGAGGCCTTCGACCGCACCGCCCGCCGCCACGAGGGACTGCGCACCGTCTTCCGGGAGCGCGACGGCGAGGCGGTCCGGCACATCCTGGACGGCGTCACGCCGCAGCTGACCGCCGTCGAGCACGACGGTCCCGCCGACGAGTTCGACGCGTACGTCCGGCGGGTGTCCGCCGAGCGCGGCGCCGAGCCCTTCGACCTGGCCGCGGCCCCCGCGCTGCGCCTGCTCTTCTTCGGCAACCCGGCCGGCGGCCGGGCCGTCACCCTGATCGCCCACCACATGCTGCTGGACGGCACCGCCGTCGGCCTGCTGCTGCGCGAACTCTTCGACCACTACCGCGAGTTGGAGGGCGGCATGGCGGCCGACCACGACCCGGCGGTACCGCTGGACGCCCTCATCCGGCGCCAGGAGGAGCTGCGCTCGGCCGGCGAGTGGGAGCGGCAGGCGAACTTCTGGACCGAGCACCTGGCCGGCGTACCGAGCGTGCTGGAGTTGCCCGCGGACCGGCAGCGCCCGGCGATCCAGGACGCGGCCGGCGACCGGCTGCCGCTGGACCTCGGTGCCGAGGTCAGCGCCGCGGTGACCGGACGGGCCCGGCAGCTGGGCGTGACCCCGTTCGCCTTCCTGCTGGGCGCGTTCGGCCTCACGCTCAGCCGCTGGACCGGCACCCGCCGCCTGCTGGTCGGCGTACCGATGCTCGGCCGCGAGACCAGCGAGCTGGCCCGGCTGGTCGGCGTGGCCGGCAACCTGGTACCGGTGCGGATCGACGTCGACGACGACGCGGACACCGCCGACTACCTGCGCGCCGTCCACGACTCGGTGGCCCTCGCCATGGACGCCGGCCAGCTGCCCTTCGACGAGCTGGTCGCCCACCTCGGCACCGAGCGCACCCTCGGCTGCCACCCGCTGGTCCAGGCCTGCTTCGGCATGCACGACCAGCTGGTGCCGGAGCGGCTGCGCACCGACGCCCTGGCCGTACGCGTCGAGGAGGGGCACGGCGGCGGCTCGCAGTTCGACCTCACCCTGCTGGTGGGCCACGCCGACCCGGCGTACGCCGGCCACGTCGAGTACGCCACGGCGGTGTGGCACCGCGGCGAGGCCGAGGCCTTCGTCGCCGACTTCCGCACCGCCGTCGCCGAACTGGCCGTCGCCGACTCCGCCCTGGAGGAGGTGCGCTGCCTGGCGCCCGAGCGCCGCACCCTGCTCGACCGGCTCAACGAGACCGGGCAGGACGTCCCCGCCACCTCGCTGGACGAGGCGTTCCGCACCGCCGCCCGGCGCCACCCCGACGCCGTCGCCGTCCGCGAGGGCGACACCGAGCTGACCTACACCCAGCTCGCGGCGGCCGTCGCCGAACAGGCCCGGCTGCTGCGCGCGGCCGGCGTGGTACCGGGCGACACCGTCCTGGTCGGCCTGGAGCGCTCGGTCGCCGAGGCGGTCGCCGTCCTCGGCGTGGTCTCGGCCGGCGCCGCCTACGTCGGCGTGGACCTCGGCCTGCCCGCGGCGCACACCCGGCAGATCACCGCCAAGGCCGCCCCCGCCGCCGCACTGGTACCGGCGCACGCCCGCGAGCACGAGGCCCTCACCGGGATCCCGGTCGTCGAGGCCTGGGACCCGTCCTGGCGGCCCGAGACCGCGGCGGACGCGGCGCACCCCGCCGCGGACCCCGCGCGCCAGGCCTACATCGCCTTCACCTCCGGCTCCACCGGCGAGCCCAAGGGCGTCAGCGTCCCCCACCGCGGGGTCCTGCGGCTCGTCCTGGACGTCGACTACGTCCGCCTCGGCCCGGGCGAGCGGATGCTGCGGCTGTCGCCGCTGGCCTTCGACGCCTCCACCCTGGAACTGTGGGGCGCGCTGCTGACCGGCGCGACCCTGGAGGTCCACCCGGCCGGGCTGCCCTCGCCCTCCGAGCTCGGCGCCTTCCTGGTCGAGCGCGAGGTCACCGTCGCCTGGCTGACCGCCGGACTCTTCCGCCTGGTCGCCGAGTTCGCGCCGGACGGCCTCGGCGGGCTGCGCCAGCTGCTCACCGGCGGCGACGTGGTACCGCACGACCACGCGGCGCGGATGCTGGCCCGCCACCCCGGCCTGGTGATCACCAACGGCTACGGGCCGACCGAGAACACCACCTTCACCACCACCCACTCGGTGCGCCGCCCCGAGGACGTCGACGGCCCGCTGCCGATCGGCCGCCCGATCCCCGGCACCCGGGTGTACGTCCTCGACGAGCGCGGCCGGCGGGTCCCCCCGGGCGCGGTCGGCGAGCTCTATGCCGCGGGCGAGGGCCTGGCCGACGGCTACGTCCACAACGAGGCGGAGACCGACCGCCGCTTCGGCCACTTCTCCACCGAGGTCCCCGAGCGCCTCTACCGCACCGGCGACGTCGTCCGGCTCGACACCCGGGGCCGGATCTCCTTCCTCGGCCGTTCCGACCACCAGGTCAAGATCCGCGGCTACCGGATCGAGCTCAGCGCGATCAGCGACGTCCTCGCCACCCACCCGGGCGTCCAGGACGCCGTGGTGGTGGTGACCGACGACGACAGCGCCGGCAAGCGGATCGTCGGGGCCGTCGTCCCGGTACCGGGCGCGGCCCTCGACGCCGCCGAGCTGCGCGACCTGCTCGCCGAGCGGCTGCCCAGCTACATGGTCCCCGTGCTGTGGGCGTTGCTGGAGCGGATGCCGGTCACCGCGAACGGCAAGGTGGACCGCAAGGCCATCATCGCCGCGGCCGCCCCGGCCCGGACCGGCCGACCGCAGCCGGCGGCCGCGCCCGGCGCCGCCGCCGAGGCCGACCCGACCGAGCGCGTCGCCGCCCTGTTCGCCGAGGCGATCAAGCGGGCCGGCAACCAGACCCGGGAGATCCCCGCGATCGACCGCGACACCGACTTCTTCCGGATCGGCGGCACCTCGCTCGCGGCCGTCCAGCTGATCCGCCTGATCAAGCAGGACCTCGGGGTCACGCTCAAGCTCCGCGAGTTCCTGCTCAACCCCACCCCGACCGGAGTGCACGGGCTCGCCGACAAGGCGGCGACCGCGTGACCGGCCGCACCGTCGAGAGGAGGTGGCGGGCGTGGTAGCCGACCGTGCCATCGCCGTGATCGGAATGGCGTGCCGGTACCCCGGCGCGTCGGACGTCCGGGAGTTCTGGGCGAACCTGCGCGCCGGCGTCGAGGGGATCACCCACTTCGACGTGGACGAGCTGCTCAAGGCCGGAGCGGACCCGGAGTACGTCCGCCGGCCCGAGTTCGTCGGGTCCAAGGGCGTCCTGGCGGGCTCCCGGAACTTCGACTGGGGCTACTTCCGCTACCCCCGGGCCGAGGCCGCCGTCATCGACCCGCAGCAGCGGGTCTTCCTGGAGTGCGCCGCGACCGCCGTCGACGACGCCGGGATCGACCCGACCCGCTTCCCCGGCCGGATCGGCGTCTACGCCGGCTCCGACCGGACCGCCCAGCCCAGCGACGACCTCAGCCCGCTGGCCCGGGTGATCAGCCTGGAGAAGGACTTCGTCGCCACCCGGGTCGCCTACAAGATGGGCCTGCGCGGCCCGGCCGTCACCGTCCAGACGGCCTGCTCCACCTCACTGACCGCCATTCACATGGCCGTGCAGAGCCTGCTCGGCGGCGAGTGCGACGTGGCCCTGGCCGGCGGCGTCGCCGTCTCGCCGAAGGGCGAGTGGGGCTTCCTGCACGAGCCGGGCGGGGTGCTCTCGCCCGACGGGCACTGCCGCCCCTTCGACGCCGAGGCCGGCGGGACCGTCCCCAGCGAGGGCGTCGGCGTGGTGGTCCTCAAGCGCCTGGAGGACGCGCTGCGCGACGGCGACCGGATCGCGGCCGTCGTCCGCGGCTCGGCGATCAACAACGACGGGGCCGAGAAGCTCGGCTTCACCGCCCCCTCGATCCCCGGCCAGGCCGAGGTGATCCGCCACGCCCACCGGGTGGCCGGCGTGGACGCCGAGCAGATCGGCTACGTGGAGTGCCACGGCACCGCGACCAGGCTCGGCGACCCGGTCGAGGTGGCCGCGCTCACCGAGGCGTTCCAGCTGTCCGCCGAGGAGCAGACCTGCTGGCTCGGCTCGGTCAAGAGCAACATCGGGCACACCAGCGTGGCCGCCGGCGTCGCGGGCTTCATCAAGACCGTCCTGATGCTCGAACACGGCGAACTCGTCCCCACCCTGCACTTCCGCAGCGCCAACCCGCTGCTCGACCTGGAGTCCTCCCCCTTCCAGGTCAGCACCCGGACCCAGGCCTGGGCCCCGGAGCGGCGCACGGCCGGCGTCAGCGCCTTCGGCGTCGGCGGCACCAACGCGCACGTCGTCCTGGAGGCCGCGCCGCCGCGCGAGCGCGCCGCCGCCGACCGCGGCCCGCGGGTGCTCACCCTCTCCGCCAACACCCCCGAGGCGCTGCGCCGGATGCGCACCCGCCTGGCGGAGCGGCTGGAGGCCGACCAGGAGCTGGAGCTGCCGGACGTCGCCCGCACGCTCGCCGGACGGCGGGTCCACCCGCTGCGGCAGAGCGTCGCGGTCGCCGACCGCGACAGCGCCGCTCAGGCACTGCTCGCCGCCCCCGAACCGGTGCGCGGCGACGGCCTCAACAAGGTCGCCTTCCTCTTCCCCGGCCACGGGGTGCTGCGCCACCCCGCCGGAACCGCGGCCTACCGGCTGCTCCCGGACTTCGCCCGGGCCTTCGACGAGCTGCGCGCCTCGGCCGCCGGTCTCGGCCTCGACCTCTCGCCGCTGGTGGCCGGCGAGGCCGCGCCGGCCGAGTGGTTCGACGAGTTCGTCCACCACCAGGTCGGGCTGTTCACGCTCGGCTACGCGCTGGGCCACCAGCTCAAGGAGTGGGGCGTCAAGCCCGCCGCCATGTTCGGCAACAGCGCCGGCGAGTACGCGGCCGCCGCCGTGGCCGGCGTCTGGGCGCCGGAGGACGCGCTGCGGCTGGTGCACGAGCGGGCGATCGCGCTGCGCGCCACCGAACCGGGCCGGATGGTGGCGGTCAACGCACCGCCGGCGGAGGTGGCCGCGCGGGTCCCGCTGGACGGGCGGATCGCCGTCTCCATGGTGGCCCGCGGCGGGGTGGTCCTGTCCGGGCCGGCCGCCGAGATGACCGAGCTGCTCGACGGGGACGCCCTCGACGGGCTGGACCTGCGGGTGCTCAACGTCGACCGGGCCGCCCACTGCGACATCCTCATGCCGGTCGCGGACCGGCTGACCGAGCTGGTGGCCGGGATCCCGGCCCAGCTGCCCGGCGTCCGGCTGGTCTCCAACGTCTCCGGCGGCTTCGCCGACCCGGCGGCCGTGACCACCCCCGAGTACTGGGCCTCGCAGGTCCGCCGGCCCGTCCTGCTGGACGCGGGCATGGCGACCCTGCTCGACTCCGACTGCGACACCTTCCTCGAACTGGGCCCCGGCGCCACCATGCTGAGCGCCCTGCGCTGGAGCCCGGACTGGGACGGCACCCGGGCGGCCGTGCCGGTGCTCGGCCGGGCCGAGGACGGCGAACTCGGGCTGCTGCGGGCGCTCGGCGCGCTCTGGGAGCGCGGACTGGACGTCCTGGAACCGCCCCTGACGGCCGACGGCGCGCGCCCCGCGCTGGTCCCGCTGCCCGGGTACCCGTTCGCCGAGGACGACCCCGAGGTGGAGCCGGAACCGCCCACCGCCGTGGCCGGGGCCGCCGCGCCGGACGACCCGGACGCGCTGCGCCCGCTGCTGGAGCGGCTCTGGTGCCGCACCCTCGGCGTGGCGTCGGTGCGCGACGAGGACGGCTTCTTCGCCCTGGGCGGGGAGTCGCTGACCGTGCTGTCGCTGCTCAGCCGGCTGCGCGAGCAGGCCGAAGTCTCCGTCGTGGCCGCCGAGTTCATGCGGGAGGCGACCTTCGGCCGACTGCTCGCGCTCGCCGAGGAGCAGCGGGCGCTGACCGGACCGGCCCCGCTGGTCGGCGCCGTCACGCTGCGCGAGGGCGTCGGCCGGCCCGTCCTGCTGGTCGCCGACGCCGCCGGATCCGCCTGGAGCTACCGGGAGTTGGCGCAGGCCCTGGAGACCGACCGGCCGGTCGTGGTGCTGGAGCCGGTCGACGGGGAGAACGGACGGGGGACGATCGAGGAGATCGCCGCCCACCACGTCCAGGCCCTGCTCGCGGTGCAGCCCGAGGGCCCGTACACCCTCGGCGGCTGGTCCTTCGGCTCGGTCGTGGCGCACGAGATGGCGACCCGGCTCAAGGCCCGCGGCGCCGTGGTGGACCTGCTGGTCTGCCTGGACTCCTACCTGCCGGGCCGGCCCGGCCAGGCCTTCGGCGCCACGCCCGACTTCCTGCTGGGCCACGCCCGCCTGGTCGGCGGGGCGTTCCTCGGCCTCGGCGCCTCCGGCCGGGCGGTCCGGCGCAACCCGGCGCTGCGCCGGCTGCTGCTGGACAAGTTCCGGCTGCTGTCCCGCTACCGGCCGCGGCCGGCGGCCTGCCCCGTCCTGGTCTTCAAGGTCGACACCGACCGGGCCGGAGCGGACCGCCTGGAGCGCCGGATCCGCGCCATGTACACCGCGGGGTTGCGGGTCCGGGCGGCCGCGGGCGACCACTGGTCGATGCTCCGGCCGCCGCTGGTGGGCCGGCTCGCCGGTCAGCTGTCCGAGGCGCTCGTCCACGCGGCCGCGGCGGTCGAGCCGTCGCCGACGGAGGGAGAACACGATGGCGATCGATGACGCACCCCCGGCCACCGAGCCCGTCCCGGCCGTCGAGCCCGCCCCGGAGGCCGTGGCCGAGGACCCGGAGGCGCACCGCGGTTCGCTGCTGCGCAACCGCAGTTGGCAGGCCTTCTGGGTGAGCGAGACCCTGGCGGCGGTCGCCGAACAGTCCGCGGACATCGCCTACCCGCTGCTGGTCCTGGCCACCACCGGCTCGGCGTCCTACGCAGGGGCGGTGGGCTCGGCCCAACTGCTGGCCACCGGCCTGCTGTCGATCGTCGGCGGGACCCTGGCGGACCGCTTCGACCGGCGCCGGCTGCTGGTGCTCTGCAACACCGTCCGGGCGGTCCTGCTCGGGGCGTTCTGCTGGATGATCGCGGTGGGCACCGTCCCGATCGCGGTCACCTTCGCCGTGGCCCTGGTCTCCGCCGCCTGCTTCGGCATCTCGATGCCGACCCAGATGGCGCTGATCAAGCAGCTGGTCCGCCCGTCCCAGCTGACCGAGGCGACCGCGCAGAACCAGATCCGCTGGTTCGGCGCGATCACCGCCGGTCCCCCGGTGGGCGGCTGGCTGTTCGGCGTGGCCCGGGCGCTGCCCTTCGTGGGCGCCGCGGTGGCCTTCCTGGTCTCCAACCTGCTGCTGATGCTGGTCAAGGTGCCGGCCGCGCAGAAGCCCGCCACCGGCACGGCCGGCCGCGGCACCATGGAGGGCTTCCGGTTCCTCTTCCGCCACCCCGTCCTGCGGCCGCTGATGATCAGCATCACGCTGTCCAACATGGCGTTCAACACCACCGGGATCTTCCTGGCGGTGATCGCCACCGCCAAGGAGCGCGGCGCCTCCGACGGGTTCACCGGCGTCACGCTGGCCCTGGCCGGCGCCGGCGGCCTGCTGGGCTCGCTGGTGGCCGGAGAGGTCATCAAGCGCACGCCCCCGCCGCTGGTCTTCATCGTCGGCTACGGGATCGGCCCGATCGCCGCGCTGCTGCTGGCCGTGGTGCCCGGCGTCGTCCCGCTCGGCGTGATCGTCGCCTGCGTCTTCGTCCGCGGCCCGATCATCAGCGCCCTGTTCCTCACCTACGCGGCCAAGCTGGTGCCCGACGACATCCAGGGCCGCGTACTCGGAGCGATCGTCTTCACCTCGATGATCGCCTCGCCGATCGGCGTCCTGGCCGTCGGTGCCATCTTCGACACCGGGGGCTCGTTCTGGGTCTTCGTCGCGGTCGCCGTCACCGCCGCGCTGGGCACGCTGCCCACCCTCACCCGCGGGGTCCGCACGCTCCGCCCCCTCGACGAGATCACTTCCTGAGGCTTCCCCACCGCCCCTTCGACACGCAGGAGTCGGACCATGACAGACACCATCGACCACACCCTCGACCAGACCCTCGACCAGACCCTCGACCAGGGCGGCGAGGCCGTAGCCGGCGGCCCCTCCGAGATCCTCCCCCCGGAGTTCTTCACCGACCCGCTGGCCGACCGCAACGCCACCTACGCGCAGCTGCGCGAGCAGTGCCCGGTCCGCGGCATCAACCACCCGCCGGGCGCCGAGGCGTACATCGTCGCCGACTACGACCTGGCGCTGAAGGCCTTCGGCGACGGCCGCATCTCCAAGTCGCTGGACAACGCCCCCAAGTGGTTCCGCGACCAGCTGCTGGACGCCAGCCCGGTGCAGTCCCGCAACCTGCTGATCGCCGACGCCCCGGACCACTCCCGGCTGCGCAAGCTGGTCAGCAAGTCCTTCGTACCGCGCCGGATGGAGACGCTGCGCCCGCGCATCCAGGAGATCGCGGACGACCTGATCGACGCCTTCCCGGAGTCGGGCGAGGTCGACCTGATGGAGTTCGCCCGGGTGCTCCCGGTGATGGTCATCTTCGAGTACCTCCGCGTCCCGATCGAGGACCGGGCGATGCTCTACAGCTGGGCGCCGATCCTCGGCGGAGCCCCGTACCACACCGAGGAGGAGAACCGCCGGCTCAAGGAGGTCAGTGCCAGGTACGAGCAGTACCTCCTGGACCTGCTGGAGTCCCGCCGCGCCGACCTCGGCGAGGACCTGGTCAGCCAGCTGCTGCGCGCGGCCGACGAGGACGTGTTCACCACCGACGAGATCGCCTCGACCATGTCGCTGGTCATCATCGCCGGCCAGCGGACCACCACCAACCTGATCGGCAACGGCCTGTCGGCCCTGCTCAGCCACCCCGACCAGCTGGAACTGCTGCGCGAGAACCCCGAGTTGGTCGTCTCCGCGGTGGAGGAGTTCCTGCGCTACGAGGCGCCCAGCTACCGCGGCACGCTCCGGGTCGCCGCCCAGGACATGGAGATCGCCGGGGTGGAGATCGGCAAGGAGGCCTTCGTCCACCTGCTGATCGCCGCCGCCAACCGCGACCCGAAGGTCTTCGAGGACCCGGACGCGCTGGACATCACCCGCAAGAACAACCGCCACCTCACCTTCGGCCACGGCCCGCACTTCTGCCCGGGCGCGCCGCTCTCCCGACTGGAGGGCCACCTGGTCTTCCCGACCCTGCTGCGCCGCCTGGAGGGCATCGAACTCGCCGTCCCGGAAGACGAGTTGGACTGGGTGTACGACAACTCGGTGAGCCGCGGCCTGGCCTCGCTGCCGATCCGCTACCGCCGCCGCCTGCCGCGCACCGACGGCACGCGGACCGCGCCCGCCGAGGCCGTCGAGATCGTCGAGGCCCCCGACGCCACCGAGGCCGCCGCCGGGGCCCCGGCCGGCGTCTGCCCGATCACGGGGATGACGGTATGAGGCTCCTGGTACTGGGCGGGACGGTCTTCCTCTCGCACGCCGTCGCCGCCGAGGCCCTGCGCCGCGGCCACGAGGTGGTCTGCGCCGCCCGCGGCACCTCCGGCCGGGTACCCGACGGGGCGCGGCTGGTGAAGGTCGACCGCAACGAGCCGGACGGCGTCCGGGCGCTGGCCGGTGAGCAGTTCGACGCGGTGGTGGACGTGGCGACCATGTCCCACCGCTGGGTGCTGGAGGCCCTGCGCGCGGTCGGCGCCGACGCCGGCCACTGGACCTTCGTCTCCTCGATCAACGTCTACGCCGACGCGGTGACCGCCGGCCAGAACGAGAGCGCGCGGCTGCACGAGCCGATCGCCGAGGAGGCCCCGCCGGAGGAGCGCATCCAGCACCCGTACCTGTACGGGGCGATCAAGGCCGCCAGTGAGCAGGCCGTACTGGAGCAGCTGGGTGAGCGGGCGTTCGTCGTCCGCTCCGGGCTGATCGTCGGTCCCGGGGACGTCTCCGACCGGTTCGGCTACTGGCCCGCGCGGATCTCCCGCGGCGGACGGGTGGCCGTACCCGACGCCGCCGACCAGATCACTCAGTGGCTGGACGTCCGCGACCTGGCCTCCTGGATCGTCGACGCGGGCGAGCAGCGCCTCGGCGGCGTCTTCAACGGCGTCGGCACCGCCCACCGCCTCGGAGACTTCTTCGACCGGGTGGCGGCCACGGTCGGCGCCCCGGACACCGA
The DNA here is from genome assembly GCF_043201815.1 of Kitasatospora sp. NPDC048296. Taxonomy (NCBI): domain Bacteria; kingdom Bacillati; phylum Actinomycetota; class Actinomycetes; order Kitasatosporales; family Streptomycetaceae; genus Kitasatospora; species Kitasatospora sp. NPDC048296. Next base: position 72,329 of record NZ_JBICZB010000023.1, on the reverse strand, counting down.
GCTCGTCCCGGTGCCCCTCCCGGTGCTGGAGGCCGAGGGGGTCGAGTACTGGCGCGGCCCCAAGTCGATGCCGATGTGGATGCCGGACGAGGACGCCGGGTTCTGCGCCCACGACAACACCAAGGCGCTCGCCGCGGGCCTGCGTCCCCGGCCCGCCGAGGAGACCCTGCGCGACGTGCTCGCCGACGAGCTCCGGCTCGGCCCGGACCGGGACCGCAAGGCCGGCCTGACCGACGCCGAGGAGACCGAGCTGCTCAAGGCCCTGGAGGTACGGTCGTGACCGCGCAGCCCGCCTGGCGCCGGATCGGCGACGGCGAGGGCGGCCGCACCGTCCTCGCCGTCGACTACGACGCCACCGGTCGGCCCGAGGCCACCTTCGACGAGCTGGCCGCCCACCCGGCCCTGGCCGGTCTGACGCTCTGGCACGCCGTCCAGCCGGAGACCGGCCCCGGTGCCACCGCCTGCGCCGAGGACTACCTGCGGGCATGGCAGCGGCCGCCGGTGGACGGTCCGGTCGAGGCGGTGCTCGGCTACTGCGTCGGCGGCGTCTTCACCGGCGAACTGGCCGACCGCCTCGCCGAGCGGCAGGGCTTCCGCCCGCAGGTGCTGCTGTTCGACCCCGAGCCGGTCGACGACGGCAGCGTGCTGCGCGACTTCCTGAAGACGCTCGACACCATGACCATCCTGTCCGAGCCCGAGCGCGCCGAGTACCGGGCGAAGGCCGAGGCGGCCCGCGCGGCCGGGGGCGCCGACTTCGGCGCCGCCGCCGCGGGCATCACGGCGGTCTACGAGGCCGCGGCCGGCGAGGCCTTCGAGCGGCTCGGACTGGACGAGGAGGAGAGCGAGGACCTGCTCGACCTCTTCCGCTCCTACGTCCGCTACCTGACGGCGGCCCGGGAGATGACCGAACCCGGCTGGGCCGCCGCCACCGCGCTGACCTCGGCCGGCTCCAGCCCCGGCGCCCCGCACGCCCGCGAGGAACTGGGCTTCGACACCACCACCGCGGCCCTGCTGGAGGACGACCGGGTGGCCGAGGCGGTAGCCCGCCTGCTGGCCGTACCCGCCGCCTCCGCCGCCGCGACCCCGGACGCCACCCTCCCCGCCCTCGCAGGAGACCGCGCATGACCGACATCCTCGACCCCGTAGCCGTGGCGGACGGCACCGAGCTGCTGTCCGCCGCCGACCGGAGCCTGATCGAGGGCTGGAACGCCACCGGGCGGCCCGTCCCGACCGCGACCCTGCCCGAGCTCGTCCAGGCGGGCGCGGCCGCCCACCCCGACCGCCCCGCCGTACGGCACCACGACACCCGGCTCAGCTACGCCGAGCTCAACGAGCGGGCCAACCGGCTCGCCCGGCTGCTGATCCGGGGTGGCGCGCGCCGCGGCGACATCGTCGCCATGGTGCTGCCCCGGTCCGTGGACTACATCGTGGGCGCCCTGGCCGTCGTCAAGACCGGCGCGGCCTACCTGCCCGTCGACACCGGCTACCCCGTCGACCGGATCACCCAGGTGCTCTCCGACGCCCGGCCGACCCAGGTCCTGACCGTCACCGGGCTCGTGGACTCCGTCCACAGCGAGGCCCGCCTGGTGGTGCTGGACGAGGAGACGACGCGGCGCGACCTGGCGCAGGCCGACCCGGCCGACCCGGCCGACGCCGACCGCCTGGCACCGCTGACCCCGGACAACCCCGCCTACGTGCTCTACACCTCGGGCTCGACCGGGCGCCCCAAGGGCGTCGTGGTCGCGCACAAGGCGATCACCAACCGGCTGCACCACATGCAGTCCGAGATCCCGCTCGGCGCCGGCGACCGGCTGCTGCAGAAGACCCCGGCCGGCTTCGACGTCACCGTGCGCGAGGTGTTCTGGCCGCTCATCGCCGGGGCCGAGATCGTGGTCGCCGACCCGGACGGGCACCGCGACCCGGCGTACCTGGTCGAGACGATCACCGCCGAGTCCATCACCATCTGCCACTTCGTCCCCTCGGGGCTGAAGGTCTTCCTCCAGGAGCCGGAGGCGGCCGGCTGCACCAGCCTGCGGAACGTGGTCTGCGGCGGCGAGGCCCTGCCGGCCGAGCTGCAGGCCTGGTTCGCCTCCGTGCTGGAGGCCCGGCTGCTCAACGTCTACGGGCCGACCGAGGCCGCCGTCGACGTCACCTCGATGTTCTGCCCGCGCAACCCGGCGCCCGGGCCGGTGCTGATCGGCCGTCCGGTCTGGAACACCCGGCTGTACGTCCTGGACGACCAGCGCCGCCAGGTACCCCCCGGCGTGCTCGGTGAGCTGTACCTGGCCGGCGTCCAGCTGGCCGAGGGCTACCTCGGCCGCCCCGACCTGACCGCCGAGCGCTTCGTCGAGGACCCCTTCGTCCCCGGCGAGCGGATGTACCGCACCGGCGACCTGGCCCGCTGGCGGGCCGACGGGATGATGGAGTTCTTCGGCCGGATCGACCACCAGGTGAAGATCCGCGGCTTCCGGGTCGAGCTCGACGAGATCGAGTCGGCCGTGCTGCGCGAGCCCGACGTGGGCCAGGCCGCCGTGATCGTGCGCGAGGACGTACCGGGCGACCAGCGGCTGGTGGCCTACCTGGTACCGGCCGCCGGGGCGGTACCGGATCCGGAGCGGCTGCGCGAGCGGCTGACCCGCGAACTGCCCGACTACATGGTGCCGACCGCCTTCGTCCAGCTCGACAAGCTGCCGCTGACGCCCAACGAGAAGCTGGACCGGACCGCCCTGCCGCGGCCCGGGACCGTCGCCGTGCGGACCGGCCGGGAGCCGCGGGGCGAGGCCGAGCAGCTGCTCGTCGGGCTGTTCGCCCGCTTCCTGAACCTCCCCGAGGCCGGCATCGGCGTCGCCGACGACTTCTTCGAACTCGGCGGCAACTCCCTGCTGGCCGCCCAGGTGATCGGCGAGATCCGCAAGTCCACCGGTGTCCGGCTGCGCCTCAACCAGGCCTTCCGGACGCCGACGGTCGAGGCGCTGGCAGCACTGCTCGCCTGACCAGGCGGGGCCCGGGCCGGGCGGGCGCGATCCGCTCCGCCCGGCCCGGGCCCCGCCCCCACCGACCGAGAACCACGGCACTGGCACTGGCAACGACCGCGCCGGCGGCTGCGACAAAACGGCTGCGACAAAACGGCTGCGGCAACAACGGCTGCGACAACAACAGCTTCCACAGCAGAACGGGGTCGGAAAGATGCGCACACTCAAAGTAGCTCTCCTCGGATGCGGCGTCGTGGGCACCGAGGTGGCGCGGCATCTCGCGCTCCATCAGGACGACCTGACGGCCCGGATCGGGGCGCCGGTGGAACTGGTGGGCATCGCCGTCCGGCGGGCCGACCGGCTCCGGCCGGGGGTGCCCGAGGAACTGGTCGGCACCGACGCCGCGGCCCTGGTGGCCCGGGGCGACATCGACGTCGTGGTCGAGGCGATCGGCGGCATCGAGCCCGCCGGCGAGCTGATCCGCAGCGCGATCGCGCGCGGCGCCTCGGTGGTCAGCGCCAACAAGGCGCTGATCGCGGCCCAGGGCGGCGAACTGCACCGGGCCGCCCGGGAGGCCGGGACGGACCTCTTCTACGAGGCCGCGGTCGGCGGGGCGATCCCGCTGCTGCGGCCGCTGCGGGAGTCCCTGGCGGGCGACCGGGTGACCCGGGTGCTCGGGATCGTCAACGGCACCACCAACTTCATCCTGGACAAGATGGACTCCACCGGCGAGGAGTACGAGGTCGCCCTCAAGGAGGCCACCGCGCTCGGCTACGCGGAGGCCGACCCGACGGCCGACGTGGAGGGCCACGACGCCGCGGCGAAGGCCGCGATCCTGGCCGGTCTGGCCTTCAACACCCGGGTCACCGCCGACCAGGTCTTCGTCCAGGGCATCACCGGCGTGACCGCCGCGGACATGGCCAGCGCCCGGGCCATGGGCAGCGTGGTCAAGCTGCTGGCCATCTGCGAGCGCGGCGCGGACGGCGAGTCCGTCACCGTCCGGGTCCACCCGGCGATGATCCCGCTCGACCACCCGCTGGCCTCGGTCCGCGGCGCCTACAACGCCGTCTTCGTGGAGGCGGACGCGGCCGGCCGGCTGATGTTCTACGGGCCCGGCGCCGGCGGCGCGCCGACCGCCAGCTCCGTCCTCGGCGACCTGGTCACCGCCTGCCGCAACCGGCTCGCCGGGACGACCGGGCCGGGCGAGACGGTCTACCGGCAACTGGACGTACGGCCGATGAGCGAGGTGGTCACCAGCTGCCACCTCGACCTGGACGTCGAGGACGAGCCCGGTGTGCTCGCCGCGGTGGCGACGGTCTTCGCCGAGCACGGGGTCTCCGTCGACACCCTCCGCCAGCACCACGGACCGGCCGGCACCTCCCTCGTCGTGGTGACGCACCGGGCCACCGACGCCGCTCTGGCCGCGACCGTCGAGGCGGTCGCGGGGCTGAGCCGGGTCCGGGCGGTCAACAGCATGATGCGCGTCGAGAGCCGCTGAGCCGGCCCGGGGCGTCCTTCCGCACCGATCAGAAAGCCCTTGGAGAACAGGTGGTAGCGATGGAGCGAACGTCGGCGACCGAGACCCGGCACGCCGTAGTCGATTCGGGAGCCCTGTACCAACTCGCGTCCGGTCACTCACCGGCCGCGGTGGAGCTCCGCAAGCAGGTCCGCAACGGCGATCTGCGCCTGACCGTCCCGATGGCCGCGTTCTCGGTGAGCTCCAGCATGCGCACCTGCTGGGACACCGAGTGCCGGCTCGACCACCCGGACGACGGGGTCGACGCGCTGCGCGACCTCCTCGACCGGCCCGGCATCCGGATCCACCAGCCGACCGCCGACTTCGCGCTCACCGCGGGCGGCCTGTACGCCGACTGCGTGGACCGCCGGGTGGTCGGCTCCGAGGTCCTGGCGGCCTGCCACTCGGCCCTGCTCGCCGAGCAGGAGAGCGTCCCGCTGATCTCGACCGCCAGCGCGCGCTACTGCTACGTCCCGCTGTCCGGCATGGACGCCGCCACCCAACTCGTCTTCGTCTGAAGGACTGCCATGATCGTCGAGAGTCCCGCGCGGCCCGAACCGGCCGCCAAGCCCGTCAGGTCCCTGGACCGGGTCGTGATCCGTTTCGCGGGCGACTCCGGTGACGGCATGCAGCTCACCGGTGACCGGTTCACCTCGGAGACGGCCACCTTCGGCAACGACCTCTCCACGCTGCCGAACTTCCCGGCCGAGATCCGGGCCCCCGCCGGCACCCTGCCGGGCGTCTCGTCCTTCCAACTGCACTTCGCCGACCACGACATCCTCACCCCGGGCGACGCCCCGAACGTCCTGGTGGCGATGAACCCGGCGGCCCTGAAGGCGAACCTGGCGGACCTGCCGCGCGGCGCGGAGATCATCGTCAACACCGACGAGTTCACCAAGCGCGCGCTGTCCAAGGTCGGCTGGACGGCGGACCCGCTGGACGACGGGACGCTCACCGGCTACCGGGTGCACCCGGTAGCGCTCACCACCCTGACGGTGGAGGCGCTCAAGGACAGCCCGCTGTCGCGCAAGGACGCCGAGCGGGCGAAGAACATGTTCGCGCTCGGGCTGCTGTCCTGGATGTACCACCGCCCGACCGAGGGCACCGAGCGGTTCCTGCGCGGCAAGTTCGCCAAGAAGCCGGCGATCGCCGAGGCCAACATCGCCGCGTTCAAGGCGGGCTGGAACTACGGCGAGACCACCGAGTCCTTCGCGGTCTCGTACCAGGTCGCCCCGGCGGCGAAGGCGTTCCGGCAGGGCCGCTACCGCAACATCTCCGGCAACCTGGCGCTCTCCCTGGGCCTGGTCGCCGCCGCCCGCCGCTCCGAACTCCCGCTGTTCCTCGGCTCGTACCCGATCACCCCGGCCTCGGACATCCTGCACGAGCTGTCCAAGCACAAGAACTTCGGGGTGCGCACCTTCCAGGCCGAGGACGAGATCGCCGGCATCGGCGCGGCGCTCGGCGCGGCCTTCGGCGGGGCACTCGGCGTGACCACCACCTCCGGGCCCGGTGTCGCGCTGAAGTCCGAGACCATCGGGCTGGCCGTCTCGGTCGAACTGCCGCTGCTGATCGTGGACATCCAGCGCGGCGGCCCGTCCACCGGCCTGCCGACCAAGACCGAGCAGGCCGACCTGCTGCAGGCCATGTTCGGCCGCAACGGCGAGGCCCCGGTGCCGATCGTCGCCCCGGCCACGCCGGGGGAGTGCTTCTCGATGGCGGTGGAGGCGGCCCGGATCGCGCTGGCCTACCGCACCCCGGTGTTCCTGCTCTCGGACGGCTACCTGGCCAACGGCTCCGAGCCCTGGCGGGTCCCCGAGCTCGACGAACTGCCCGACCTGCGTGTCGAGTTCGCCACCGAGTCGAACCGCGAGGACGGCAGCTTCTGGCCCTACCTGCGCGACCCCGAGACGCTCGCCCGCCCCTGGGCGGTGCCGGGCACCCCGGGCCTGGAACACCGGGTCGGCGGCATCGAGAAGCAGGACGGCACCGGCAACATCTCCTACGACCCGGCCAACCACGACTTCATGGTCCGCACCCGCCAGGCCAAGATCGACGGCATCACCGTCCCCGACCTCGCGGTGGACGACCCGGACGGCGACGCCGGACTGCTCGTCCTCGGCTGGGGCTCGACCTACGGGCCGATCGCCGCGGGCGTACGCCAGGTGCGTGCCGCCGGCGGCAAGGTCGCCCAGGCCCACCTGCGCCACCTCAACCCGTTCCCGGCCAACCTGGGCGAGGTGCTCCGGCGCTACGACCGCGTCCTGGTGCCGGAGATGAACCTCGGCCAGCTGGCCATGCTGCTGCGCGCCAGGTACCTCGTCGACGCCCGCCCGTTCACCCAGGTCTCCGGCATGCCCTTCAAGGCCGACCAACTGGCCGCCGTCATCGAGTCCGAGCTGTCCGAGCTGTCCGCGTTGTCCGAGATGGAGGCCACCGATGGCCACTGAGCTGAAGCTGATCGAGAAGAAGCCGACCGCCAAGGACTTCAAGTCCGACCAGGAGGTGCGCTGGTGCCCCGGCTGCGGGGACTACGCGATCCTCGCCGCGGTCCAGGGCTTCCTGCCGGAGCTCGGCATCAAGCGCGAGAACATCGTCTTCGTCTCCGGCATCGGCTGCTCCTCGCGCTTCCCGTACTACCTCAACACCTACGGGATGCACTCCATCCACGGCCGCGCCCCGGCGATCGCCACCGGGCTCGCCGCGGCCCGGCCCGACCTGTCGGTTTGGGTGATCACCGGTGACGGCGACGCGCTGTCGATCGGCGGCAACCACCTGATCCATGCCCTGCGCCGGAACGTCAACCTGAAGATCCTGCTCTTCAACAACCGGATCTACGGCCTCACCAAGGGCCAGTACTCGCCCACCAGCGAGGCCGGGAAGATCACCAAGTCCACCCCGATGGGCTCGCTGGACGAGCCGTTCCGCCCGCTCTCGCTCGCCCTGGGCGCGGAGGCGAGCTTCGTGGCCCGCACCATCGACTCGGACCGCCAGCACCTCCAGTCGGTCCTGGGCGCCGCGGCCCGGCACCAGGGCACCGCGCTGGTCGAGATCTACCAGAACTGCAACATCTTCAACGACGGCGCCTTCGACGTCCTCAAGGACCCGGCCACCCGCGACACCGCGCTGCTGCGGCTGGAACACGGCGAGCCGTACCGGCTCACCCCGGACGGCGAGGAGATCGTCCACGACGTCGCCGACCCGGACCCCACCCGGGCCTTCGCGCTCTCCCGGCTCTCCGAGCCCACCCCGATCGGCGTGCTGCGCGACGTCGAGCGGCCGGTCTACGACCGCCAGCTCAACGAGCAGCTGGACGAGGCCGTCCGGCGCCACGGCGAGGGCGACCTGACGGCCCTGCTCGGTGGCGAGGACTCCTGGACGGTGCCGCGGCCCGCCGGCGAGTCCGAGTGACCGCCGTAGGGGCCGTGGCCGGCGGCCGCTGGATCCGGAGCTCCGGTGCGGCGGGGGCCCGGGGCACCCGGCTGGTCGCCCTGCCGCACGCCGGGGGGTCGGCGTCGGCGTTCCGCTTCCTGTCGAACGCGCTCGCCCCGGAGTTCCCGGTGCTGGCGGTCCAGTACCCCGGCCGCCAGGACCGCTTCCACGAGCCGCTGGTCACCGATGTCCACGAGCTGGCCGACCACGTGGTGGAGGCCCTGGAGCCGTACCTGGAGGAGCCGCTCGCCCTGTTCGGCCACAGCATGGGCGCCAGCATCGCCTTCGAGACGGTCCGCCGCCTGGAGCGTCGGGGCGTCGGGCCGAGCGCGCTGATCGTCTCCAGCCGGACCGCCCCGGGTATCGGCCTGGGCCTGCCGCACACCGTGCACGAGCTCGGCGACGCCGAGCTGCTGGCGGAGCTGGCGGCGTTCGGCGCCGTCGACCCGAGGATCACGCAGGACGAGGAGCTGTTGCGGCACACCCTCGACGTGATCCGCGGCGACTACCGGGCCGTGGAGAGCTACCGGCCGGTGCCGGGCACCCGGGTCCACTGCCCGGTCAGCGTACTGGTGGGGGACCGGGACCCGCGGGTGTCCCCCGCGCAGGCCGCCGCGTGGCAGGACTGGTCCGCCCGGGGCGTCGACCTGCGGGTGTTCGAGGGCGGCCACTTCTTCCTGGAGGACCACGCGGACGCCGTCGCCGCGCTGGTCCGCACGGCGCTGGGGCGGGCACCCGGGCCGGTGCCGGTGGCGACGGCCGGCTGAACGCGAAGGCCCCCGGGCGGAGGGGAATCCGCCCGGGGGCCCGCTCGGACCGCCGTGATCAGCACTCGATGACGTTCACGGCGAGGCCGCCGCGCGAGGTCTCCTTGTACTTGATCTTCATGTCGGCGCCGGTCTCCTTCATCGTCTTGATCGCCTTGTCCAGCGAGACGTGGTGCCGCCCGTCGCCGCGCAGCGCCATCCGGGCCGCGGTGACGGCCTTGACCGAGGCCATGCCGTTGCGCTCGATGCAGGGGATCTGGACCAGGCCGCCGACCGGGTCGCAGGTGAGGCCGAGGTTGTGCTCGATGCCGATCTCGGCGGCGTTCTCGACCTGCTCGGGGGTGCCGCCGAGGACCTCGGCGAGGCCGCCCGCGGCCATCGAGCACGCGGAGCCGACCTCGCCCTGGCAGCCGACCTCGGCGCCGGAGATGGAGGCGTTCTCCTTGAAGAGCATGCCGATGGCGCCGGCCGCGAGCAGGAAGCGGACGATGCCGTCCTCGTCCGCGCCGGGGATGAAGTTCAGGTAGTAGTGCAGGACGGCCGGGATGATCCCCGCCGCGCCGTTGGTCGGCGCGGTGACGACCCGGCGCCCGGAGGCGTTCTCCTCGTTGACCGCCATCGCGTAGAGGGTCACCCACTCCATCGCGTTGGCCGGGCCGATCCCCTCGGCGCGCAGCGCCCGGGCCGCGGCGGCCGCCCGGCGGCGGACCTTCAGCCCGCCCGGCAGGATCCCCTCGCGGCTCATGCCGGCCCGCACGCACTCCTGCATCACGGACCAGATCTCCAGCAGCCCGGTGCGGATCTCCTCCTCGCTGCGCCAGGCCTTCTCGTTCTCCAGCATCAGGCCGGAGATCGACAGCCCGGTCTCCCGGGTGAGTCGCAGCAGCTCCTCGCCGGTGCGGAAGGGGTAGCGCAGCGCGGTGTCGTCGGGCTTGACCCGGTCCGCGCCGATCGCGTCCTCGTCGACGACGAAGCCGCCGCCGACCGAGTAGTAGGTCTTCTCCAGCAGCGTGGAGCCGTCCGCCGCGAACGCCCACAGGGTCATGCCGTTGGCGTGGTACGGCAGCGAGCGGCGCCGGTGCAGGATCAGCTGGCTGTCGGGGTCGAAGTCGATGGCGTGCTCGCCGAGCAGGTTGATCCGCTTCTCGGCGGTGATCCGCTCGACGTCCTTGTCGGCCTGGTCGACGTCGACGGTGCGGGGCGAGTTGTTCTCCAGGCCCAGCAGGACGGCCTTCGGGGTGCCGTGGCCGTGGCCGGTGGCGCCCAGCGAGCCGTACAGCTCGGCCCGGACGGACGTCACCTGGGTCAGCAGATCTTCGGACCGCAGGCGGCGGGCGAACATCCGGGCGGCGCGCATCGGGCCGACGGTGTGGGAGCTCGACGGGCCGATGCCGATGGAGAAGAGGTCGAAGACACTGATGGCCACGGGGACGTCCTTGTCTGGTCTCGTGGAAGGACTTGCGGTCGGGGTGGGCACGGAACGGGGCACCCCGCACACTGTCCAGTGTGCGGGGTGCCCCGGAGTCCCCGGTACGTTCCTGGGGTGAGGCCGATCACCCTACCGGCTGGTAACTTACCGGCGGGTCACCTACTCGCCGGTCACTTACTCCTGGTGGCCCAGGTTCGGGTAGAGCGGGTACTTCTCGGCCAGCGCGGTGACGCGGTCCTTGAGCGCGGCGGCGACGGTCTCGTCGAAGGCGGGCTTGAGCGCCTCGGCGATGATGTCGGCGACCTCGCGGAAGTCCTCGGCCTGGAAGCCGCGGGTGGCCAGGGCCGGGGTGCCGATGCGCAGGCCCGAGGTGACCATCGGCGGGCGCGGGTCGTTCGGGATGGCGTTGCGGTTGACCGTGATGCCGACCTCGTGCAGCCGGTCCTCGGCCTGCTGGCCGTCGAGCTGGCTGTTGCGCAGGTCGACCAGGACCAGGTGGACGTCGGTGCCGCCGGACAGCACGCTGGCGCCGGCCTCGGCGACGTCGTCCTGCAGCAGGCGCTCGGCGAGGATGCGGGCGCCCTCCAGGGTGCGCTGCTGGCGCTCCTTGAACTCCTCCGAGGCGGCGACCTTGAAGGCGACGGCCTTGCCCGCGATCACGTGCTCCAGTGGACCGCCCTGCTGGCCGGGGAAGACCGCGGAGTTGATCTTCTTGGCGAACTCGGCCTTGGACAGGATGACGCCGCCGCGCGGGCCGCCCAGGGTCTTGTGGGTGGTGGTGGTGACCACGTCCGCGTAGGGCACCGGGTTCGGGTGCAGCCCGGCGGCCACCAGGCCGGCGAAGTGCGCCATGTCCACCATGAGCAGGGCGCCGACCTCGTCGGCGACCCGGCGGAACGCGGCGAAGTCCAGCTGGCGCGGGTAGGCGGACCAGCCGGCGATGATCAGCTTCGGCTGGTGCTCCTTGGCCAGGCGCTCGACCTCGGCCATGTCGACCTGGCCGGTCTTCTCGTCCACGTGGTACGCGACCACGTTGTAGAGCTTCCCGGAGAAGTTGATCTTCATGCCGTGGGTCAGGTGACCGCCGTGGGCCAGGTTCAGGCCCAGGATGGTGTCGCCCGGCTGGATCAGCGCGAACATCGCGGCGGCGTTGGCCTGCGCGCCGGAGTGCGGCTGGACGTTGGCGTGCTCGGCGCCGAACAGCGCCTTGATGCGGTCGATCGCGATCTGCTCGACCACGTCGACGTGCTCGCAGCCGCCGTAGTAGCGGCGGCCGGGGTAGCCCTCGGCGTACTTGTTGGTGAGCACCGAGCCCTGGGCCTCCATGACCGCCACCGGGGCGAAGTTCTCGGAGGCGATCATCTCCAGGGTGGTCTGCTGGCGGTGCAGCTCGGCGTCGACCGCGGCGGCGATCTCCGGGTCGAGGGCGTGCAGGGACTGGTTGAGAACCGTCATGGTGTGGTCTTCCCGGGAGGAGGATCAGGGGTGCCGTGCGAAGCGCGCCCCTGGCGGTGGTGGCGGGCGACGGGTGGGCGGAGGGACGGTGGTGGCGGGACGGACCGCCGTGCTGCGGCCCGTCCCGGCGGGTGGCTCAGCCCTGGGGGTTGGTGAGCGCGTCGTACTCGTCGGCGCTGAGCAGCTCGTCGGTGGACTCCACCTTGACCTTGAACAGCCAGCCGCCCTCGAAGGGGGCGCTGTTGACCAGGGCGTTGTCGTCCAGGACGTCCTGGTTGACCTCGACGACCTCGCCGGTCACCGGGGAGTACAGGTCGCTGACCGACTTGGTGGACTCCAGCTCGCCGCAGGTCTCACCGGCGGTCACCTCGTCGCCGACCTCGGGCAGCTGCACGTAGACGATGTCACCGAGCGCGTCCGCGGCGTGCTTGGTGATGCCGACCGTGGAGACACCGTCCTCGGCGGCCGTCAGCCACTCGTGCTCCTTGGTGTACTTCAGGTGCTGGGGGTTGCTCATGGCGTCATTCTCCAGGATGGGAAGCGGGTACGACGAAGCGGGCCGCCGCGCGGACGGCTTCGACGTGCGGGTATGGGAAGAACGGGGGCCGGCCGGGCCCACGGGGCCCGGCCGGACCGCCTCAGCGGGCGCGCTTGTAGAACGGCAGCGCCACGACCTGGACCGGCTCGTGCTTGCCGCGCACGTCCACCGCGACGGTGCCGCCGGGGGCGGCGTGGGCCGCGTCGACGTAGGCCATCGCGATCGGCTTGCCCAGGGTCGGGGACGGCGCGCCGGAGGTGATCCGGCCGATCGGGGCGCCCTCGGTGGAGACCACGGTGTACTCGGCGCGCGGCACCCGCTTGCCCTCGGAGACCAGGCCGACCAGCACCTTCGGGGGGTTGGTCTCGGCCGCGGCGGCGGCCTGCTCCAGGGCCTTGCGGCCGATGAAGGCGCCCTCGTTGGTGGTCTTGTCGAAGCGGACGACCCGGCCCAGGCCCGCGTCGAACGGGGTGAGGTCGGTGGACAGCTCGTGCCCGTACAGCGGCATGCCCGCCTCCAGGCGCAGGGTGTCGCGGCAGGACAGGCCGCACGGGACCAGGTCGTGGCCCTCGCCGGCGGCGGTCAGCGCCTGCCAGATCTGCTCGGCGTCGCCCGGGTGGCAGAAGATCTCGAAGCCGTCCTCGCCGGTGTAGCCGGTGCGGGCCAGCAGCACGTTGCGGTCGGCCACCTGGGCCGGGAGGATCGCGTAGTACTTCAGGCCGGGCAGGTCGGCCTCGGTGGTCTCGGCCAGGATCGCGGTGGACTCCGGGCCCTGGACGGCGATCAGCGCGTAGGTGTCGCGGTCGTCGGTGACGACGGCGTCGAAGCCCTTGGCGCGGGCGATCAGCTCGTCCAGGACCAGCTGGGCGTTGGAGGCGTTGGCGACCACCAGGAAGGCGTCCTCGCGCAGGCGGTAGACGATCAGGTCGTCCAGGATGCCGCCGTCCTCGGCGCAGATCATGGTGTAGCGGGCGCGCAGCACGCCGAGCGCGGAGACGAAGCCGACCAGCGCGTGGTCCAGCATCTCGCCGGCCTGCGGGCCGGTGACGGTGATCTCGCCCATGTGCGAGAGGTCGAACAGGCCGGCCTTGGTGCGGACGGCGAGGTGCTCCTCGCGCTCGCTGCCGTAGCGCAGCGGCATTTCCCAGCCGGCGAAGTCGGTCATGGTCGCGCCGAGGGCGCGGTGCAGCGCGTCGAGCGCGGTCAGGCGGAGGGACGACATGGCCAGGAACTCCTCGGTCGGGGCACTCAGGGGTGCACGCGCCGGAACCGGACCCGCTCGGGGGCCGACCCTGCGCGCGGGCATGCGGCGGCGTGGGTCTCCCCATCTGTCGTCGGACCTGAGAGCTTCACCGCGGCCGTCCGCAGCTGTTTCCAGCATCCAGGACAGCATGGCGGCTTGCACCGTGGGTGGGCGCGCGACAGGGCCGTGCGCCGCTTTCCAGATGTGCCTAACCCGTGCGGTAGGGGGGCCTGAGAGATTCCGGGGAGGACTTGCTCCTTCGGCGCCGGCTGTACCGCCTGAGCGGCACTCCGGGCTCTCCCGCGCGGGTTCGAGCGGCCGGTGTGGAGTTGTAGGGGCCCGCGGCGCATGCCGTCGGACGCGCACATCATGGCACGTCCACGCGGACGAGGGGAGGGGGGACCCGGTCACACGGCCCGAGACCGAACCCGCGTCCTGGTCGACCTCTAGAATCTGCGCGTCGGCACAGCAGTGGGCGGCCGACCGGCAGAGGGCGGTTCAGGCGCGCATGGGGTACCCGGTGGAGCAGCAGGGGTGGGACGGTCCGCAGGCGGCGCCGCCCGGCGGTGCGTGGCCGGCCAACGAGCTGGAGCAGGTGCTGACCGCCGCGCTCGGCGACCCGGGCGCGACGCCGCGGGTGATCGAGGTGCTGGCCCGCAGTCAGGTGTGGATCCCGCTGCCGGCCGGGGGCGACCCGGGCGGGCAGTCGCTGGACCTGCCGACCATCGAGCTGGCCGGCGCCCCGTACGTGCCGGTGTTCTCCTCGCAGGAGGTGTTCCTGCAGCAGGCGCCGGGGATGGCCTTCGCGGTCGCGCCGGCCTGGGAGTTCGCCCGCGGACTGCCGCTGGGCGTGGGCATCGCGGTCAACCCCGAGGCCGCGGTGGGCATCCCGGTGCCGCCGCAGGGCGTGGCGGAGCTGCGCCGCGGGCCGCGCGAGGACCGCTGGGAGCAGCCGGAGGCGCCGACCGGCGGCCGGGTGGCGCTGCGCGAGCCGGTGCCGGGCGAGGACCCGGAGTACTTCCTGGCCGCCTGCCGGACCGAACTGTCGGCCCTGCCCGGGGTGTTGACCGCGCGCCGGGCGCTGGCCAGCGTCGAGGGCGAACCGACCGTGATGTTCGTGGGCGTCCAGTTGGATCCGGCCGCCCCGGCCGACCCGGGCGCGGTGAACGAGGCGCTCGGCCGGGCGCTGGGAACCGCGCCGCTGCCAGGTGGCGTCCACCTCGTACTGCTCGACCTCGCCGAGGACCCGGTGGTCGAGTGGCTGCTCACCCGGGTACTGCCTTTCTACGCGCGGGTGTGAGCGGGGGTTCGGATCAAGGGCACGTCGCCGATGGCGGTGGCCGGTGCCGCGCCATAGGGTGCGTGCAGACGGCCGACGGGCCGGCTGGGTTGAGGAAAGAGGCGCGGCGAGGTGGGCGCATGAGTGCGGGAGCGGGAACGGGCGGTGTGCCGGGGCCCTGGGGCCAGGCTCCGGCCGGGCGCCCGGCGGCGGATCCGGGCGCGATGGAGCACGCCCTGCGCGAGGTCGCGCCGGAGCGCTACGACGCGTACGAGCGGCTGCTGCACGCGCTGGCCGACGGCCAGGTCTGGATGCTGCTCTGGCACGGTACGCCGGGCAGTCCTGACGCGCAGTACGGGAACATGGAGATCAGCGGCCACGGCTACGCGCCGGCCGTGACCTCGCCCGAGCAGCTGACGGCCTCCGGCTGGGCCCGGGCCCACGAGGTCATCTCCGGGCGGGAGATCGCCGCCTCGCTGTACCGCACCCGCTGGGGCCTGTGGCTCAACCCGCACGCCCCCGGCGGCGGGGTCGGCGTGCCCTGGGCGGACCTGCGGCGGATCGCCGCGGGTCTGGACCGGCTGCCGGCCGGTCCGTTGAAGCTGAGCGAGCCGCAGGTGAACGCCCAGCAGTTCTTCGCGCTGCTGGAGCGGCAGGCCGGTGAGGTGCGCGCGGTCCGGGCGCTGCGCCGGGCCTGGGTGCAGCCGGCGGTGGGGGAGCCGTACCTGGCGATCGGCCTGGACCTGTACGAGAGTTCGCCGCCGGCCGTGGAGGCGGTGCGGGCGCTGATGCAGCGGGCGATCGCGGTGGCCCCGGAGGGGCTCGCGGTGTCCACGGTGGCGATGACGGACGAGTACGACCCGGTGGCCCTGTGGATGCGCGCCAACGCGCGGCCGTTCTTCGACCGGGAGGCGGGTCGCCCGCCGGTCGGCCCGTACCCGACGGCGGCGCCGCCGTACCCGGGGCAGTCGATGCCGGGCCAGCCGATGCCGGGGCGGCCGACACCGGGATGGGCCTACGGCACCCAGCCGCCCGCGCCGGGCTGGGGGCAGCAGCCCCCGCAGTCGTGGCCCGGATACCCCGGCCGCTGATTGCCGAAACCCGTTTCCAGCTAAAACCTTTACTGCGAAGCCGACTTGATTCTCCATCAGGTCGGCTTCGGTGCTTTCCGGACGAATTACCCCTCCGCCGGAGTCCGCACATCTTGGCATGGCTGTTGCAGCCGTGTGAAGAGGGATATGCCGATGACCTGGGAGGTGCATGCGCGCAGATCACAGTTGGGCATCTGTCGCTTGGCAGGGCTGGCGCAAGTCAGTTCGGATGGCAGAGAGTTCTGCGCAACGCACCGCGCGTACTGGATACCCCACAAAGGTGAGCGCGCACGCCGACCGCTCCACCACGCGACGCCCATCCCGCGTGGCGGCAGTACCTGTGCACGAAGCACTGCCGCGAACACCCGCTCCTCCTAAGCACCTCCGCACGTCCGCAGCCGCACCGCCGAAGCCGGCGCCCGGCACCCGTGGGCCGGCCACCGTCGGCGAGGGGACCCAACTGACCATGACCGCATCCGTGACCACCACCGGGAACGAACCGGAGGCACCAGCCACCGCGAGCCCGGCCAAGACGATCGAGGGCCGCTCCCTCGGTCGGATCGCCTGGACCCGCTTCAAGCGGGACAAGGCCGCCGTCGCCGGCGGCATCGTGGTGATCCTGCTGATCCTGCTCGCCGTGCTGTCCGGGCCGATCGAGTCCCTGTTCGGGCTCGACCCCGACAACCCGAACCCGGACCTGCTGGACGCCAACCTCGGTGGCCTGCCGCTCGGGGACTGGGGCGGCATGAGCGCGGACCACCCGCTCGGCATCGACCCCCTGCAGGGCCGTGACCTGCTCGCCCGCGTGGTCGACGGCTCCTGGGTCTCCCTGCTGGTCGCCTTCGGCGCGACCGTCCTGTCCAACACCATCGGCGCCGTGCTCGGCGTGATGGCCGGCTACTACGGCGGCTGGGTGGACACCCTGATCAGCCGGCTGATGGACGTCTTCCTGGCGTTCCCGCTGCTGCTCTTCGCCATCGCGATCTCCGCCTCGCTCCAGGGCGGCGCGTTCGGCCTGCACGGCCTCCCGCTGCACATCATGGTGCTGATCTTCGTGATCGGCTTCTTCAACTGGCCCTACATGGGCCGGATCGTGCGCGGACAGACGCTGTCGCTGCGCGAGCGGGAGTTCGTCCACGCGGCCCGCAGCCTCGGCGCCCGCGGCCCGTTCATCCTGTTCAAGGAGCTGCTGCCCAACCTGGCCGGCCCGATCCTGGTCTACTCGACCCTGCTGATCCCGACCAACATCCTCTTCGAGGCCGGGCTGAGCTTCCTCGGCGTCGGCATCCAGCCCCCGCAGTCCTCCTGGGGCGGCATGCTCGCCGACGCGAAGAACTACTACCAGGTCGACCCCCAGTACATGGTGGTCCCCGGTCTGGCGATCTTCATCACCGTGCTCGCGTTCAACCTGCTCGGCGACGGGCTGCGTGACGCCCTCGATCCCAAGAGCAACTGACACTGCGTCAGGACACTCCCTCCTCCACATCCTCAAGGGGTTGATCTCACCCATGCGTAGGTCCCGTACCCTCGCGCTGACCGCCGCGGCCGCCGCCGCGGTCCTGGTCGTCACCGGCTGTTCGTCCTCCAAGAACGGCGACAGCGGCTCCTCGTCCTCGGCAGGCTCCAACGACGCGAGCGGCGGCGGCGCCGACGCGGCAACCAAGCAGATCGTCAACGCCTCGGACAAGAAGGGCGGGACGGTCACCTACGAGATGAAGGGCACCCCGGACTCCCTCGACCCGGGCAACACCTACTACGCGTACATCTACAACTTCGCGCGTCTGTACGCTCGTTCGCTCACCACCTTCAACCCGGCGCCGGGCCAGGACGGCAACAAGCTGGTCCCGGACCTCGCCGAGTCGATGGGCGCGCCGAGCGCGGACGGCCTGACCTGGACGTACAAGCTGCGCGCCGGCCTGAAGTACGACGACGGCACCCCGATCACCTCCAAGGACGTCAAGTACGCCGTGGAGCGCTCGAACTACGCGCCCGAGGTGAACTCCAACGGCCCGACGTACTTCCACGACCTGCTGGTCGACAACCCGACGCCGTACCAGGGTCCGTACAAGGACAAGACCGGCGACCTGAAGTCGATCGAGACGCCGGACGACACCACGGTCGTCTTCCACCTCCAGCACCCCTTCGCCGACTTCGACTACCTGGTCAGCGCCCCGCAGACCGCGCCGGTCCCGCAGGCCAAGGACACCGGTGCCGACTACGTGAAGCACATCGTGTCCTCGGGCTCCTACAAGTTCGAGACCTACGAGGACGGCAAGCAGGCCGTCCTGGTGCCGAACACCAACTGGGACAAGGGCACCGACCCGATCCGCAAGCAGCTGGCGGACAAGATCGTGCTCAAGATGAACATCGACCAGGCCACCATCGACAAGGACCTGCTGGCCGGCAACGCCCAGGTCGACCTGGTGGGCGGCGGCGTCGACCCGCAGACCCAGGCGCAGATCCTGCGCGACCCGAAGCTCAAGGCCAAGACCGACAACGCCTACGGCGGCCGCCTGGTCTACATGGCGATCAACACCAAGGTCGCGCCGTTCGACAACATCGACTGCCGCAAGGCCGTCCAGTACGCGATCGACAAGGTCTCGGTGCAGACCGCGCTCGGCGGCCCGATCCGCGGCCAGGTGGCCAGCACCGTGCTCCCGCCGGACATCCCGGGCCACCAGGACTTCAACCTGTACGAGACCAAGGACAACAAGGGTGACGAGGCCAAGGCCAAGGACTCCCTGAAGGCCTGCGGCAAGGACGGCGGCTTCAGCACCGTCCTGTCCGCCCGCACCGAGCGCGCCACCGAGGTCGCCGCGGCCACCGCCATCCAGGCGCAGCTGAAGAAGATCGGCATCAACGTCGAGATCCAGCAGTACCCGCAGGGCAAGTACCTGACCGACTCGGCCGGTGCGCCGCAGTTCACCCAGGACCACAACATCGGTCTGATGATGATGCAGTGGGGCGCCGACTGGCCGACCGGCTACGGCTTCCTGCAGCAGATCGTCGACGGCCGCGCGATCAAGCCCTCCGGCAACAGCAACCTCGCGCAGCTGAACGACCCCGCCGTCAACAAGATGATCGACGACGCCGCGGTCAACCCCGACCGGGCGGCCCGCGAGAAGATCTACGGCGACATCGACAAGAAGGTCATGGAGTCCGCGGCCTACGTCCCGCTGACCGACTTCAAGGTCTTCCTGTACCGCCCGGACAGCGCCACCAACATGGCCTCCACCTCGGCCTTCTCGGGTGAGTACGACTACCTGAACATCGGCACCACCAAGTAAGAGCCTGGCTCCGCATCCCTGAAGGCAGGTGAAGGCAGCGGCGCCCGTCGCCGTCCGGAAGACCCCGGACGGCGGCGGGCCGCCGGAGCCGCCCAACTGTGTTTGCCTACATCATCCGCAGGATCTTCGCGGCCGTGCTGCTGCTGCTGGTCGTCAGCGCCGTCACCTTCGCGATCTTCTTCCTGCTTCCGCGCCTGGCCGGCGAGACCACCGACCAGCTGGCCGCGCAGTACATCGGGAAGGACCCGGGGCCCACGGCGATCGCCGCGGTCAAGCAGAACCTCGGCCTCGACCAGCCCCTGTACACCCAGTACTGGCACTTCCTGAAGGCACTGGTCGCCGGCGCCGAGTACAAGTTCGGGCCGGAACCGGCCACCTGCCACGTGCCCTGCTTCGGCTACTCCTTCAAGAGTCACCTCGAGGTCTGGCCGCTGATGACCAGCCGGATCCCGGTCACCATCTCGCTCGCCATCGGCGCGTCGGTGCTCTGGCTGCTCTCCGGCATCACCACCGGCGTGATCTCGGCCCTCAAGCCGCGGTCGATCTTCGACCGGCTCTCCATGGGCGTCGCCCTGGCCGGTGTCTCGCTGCCGGTCTTCTTCACCGGCGCCCTGCTGCTGACGGTGTTCAGCTACGAGTGGCCGATCCTGGACAACCTGCACTACGTCAACTTCACCGACGACCCGCTGATGTGGGCCCGCAACCTGATCCTGCCGTGGATCTCGCTGGCCTTCCTCTACTCCGCGCTCTACGCCCGGCTCACCCGCGCCGGGATGCTGGAGACGATGAGCGAGGACTACATCCGCACCGCCCGGGCCAAGGGCCTGGTCGAGCGCAAGGTGGTCGTCAAGCACGGGCTGCGCTCCGCGCTCACCCCGATCGTCACCATCTTCGGCATGGACCTCGGTCTGCTGCTCGGCGGTGCGCTGATCACCGAGCAGGTCTTCTCGCTCAACGGCATCGGCCAGTTCGCCGTCCAGGCGATCACCGACAACGACCTGCCCAAGATCCTCGGCGTCACCCTGCTGGCCGCCTTCTTCATCGTCGTCTGCAACCTCGTGGTCGACCTCCTGTACGCCCTCGTCGACCCCCGCGTGAGGCTCTCGTGACCGAGCTCAAGAAGACTCCGGCGGACGCCGATTCCGCCCCGGCGGACGCCGCGCCGACGCCCCTGGGCGACCCGTTCCTGTCCGTCCGCGACCTGCGGATCCACTTCGACACCGACGACGGCCTGGTCCGCTCGGTGGACGGGGTCAGCTTCGACCTGCACAAGGGCCGCACCCTGGGCATCGTCGGCGAGTCCGGCTCCGGGAAGTCCGTCACCTCGCTGGGCATCATGGGCCTGCACCGCTCCAAGCGGGCGAGGATCAGCGGTGAGATCCGGCTGGACGGCGAGGAGCTGATCGCGGCCGGACCGGACCGGGTGCGCCAACTGCGCGGCCGCGAACTGGCGATGATCTTCCAGGATCCGCTGACCGCGATGCACCCGTACTACACGGTCGGCGCGCAGATCATGGAGGCGTACCGGGTGCACCACCCCCAGGCCTCCAAGAAGCAGGCCAGGGCCCGTGCGATCGAGATGCTCGACCGGGTCGGCATCCCGCAGCCGGACCGGCGGGTGGACGACTACCCGCACCAGTTCTCCGGCGGCATGCGCCAGCGCGCGATGATCGCCATGGCCCTGGTCAACGACCCCTCGCTGCTGATCGCCGACGAGCCCACCACCGCCCTGGACGTCACCGTCCAGGCGCAGATCCTGGACCTCATCCGCGACCTCCAGGAGGAGTTCGGCTCCGCCGTCATCATCATCACCCACGACCTCGGGGTGGTTGCCGAGATCGCCGACGACATCCTGGTCATGTACGGCGGCAAGTGCATCGAGCGCGGCCCGGCCGAGACCCTCTTCGACGCGCCCGAACACCCCTACACCTGGGGCCTGCTGGGATCGATGCCGCGCCTGGACCGGGAGCTGCAGGACCGCCTCGTGCCGGTCAAGGGCACCCCGCCCAGCCTGATCAACGTGCCGTCGGGCTGCGCCTTCCACCCGCGCTGCCCGTACGCCGCCCTGACCGGCGGGCGCTCCACGAGCGAGCTCCCGGTGCTGACCGAGGCCGCGCCCGGCCACTTCGCGGCCTGCCACCTGCCGGCCGACGAGCGGCACCGCATCTTCGCCGAAGAGATCGCGCCCCGGCTGTGAGCCCGGCCTCGTACCACCTTTCTGGAGAGAACCGATGACGGACACTCAGGGGGCCACGCCCCTCACACGGGGAAATGGGGCTTCCCCGGCGCCCGCCTCCGACCGCGAGCCGCTGCTGAGGGTGACCGGCCTGACCCGGCACTTCCCGATCCGCGGCGGACT
The DNA here is from genome assembly GCF_043201815.1 of Kitasatospora sp. NPDC048296. Classification (NCBI taxonomy): domain Bacteria; kingdom Bacillati; phylum Actinomycetota; class Actinomycetes; order Kitasatosporales; family Streptomycetaceae; genus Kitasatospora; species Kitasatospora sp. NPDC048296. Next base: position 50,964 of record NZ_JBICZB010000023.1, on the reverse strand, counting down.
GCTGCGGCGCCAGACCGGCGCGGTGCGGGCCGTCGACGGCATCGACTTCACGGTCAACGCCGGTGAGACGCTGGGCGTCGTCGGCGAGTCCGGCTGCGGCAAGTCGACCATGGGCCGGCTGGTCACCAGGCTCGACGAACCCACCGCCGGGACGATCGAGTTCGAGGGCGCCGACATCAGCCACCTGGGCGTCGGCGCGATGCGGCCGATGCGCCGCGACATCCAGATGATCTTCCAGGACCCGTACTCCTCGCTGAACCCCCGGCACACCGTCGGCACCATCGTCAGCGCGCCGTTCAAGCTCCAGGGCGTGCAGCCCGAGGGCGGGGTCAAGAAGGCCGTCCAGGAACTGCTGGAGCTGTGCGGGCTCAGCCCCGAGCACTACAACCGCTACCCGCACGAGTTCTCCGGCGGCCAGCGCCAGCGCATCGGCATCGCCCGGGCGCTCGCGCTCAAGCCGAAGATGATCGTCGCGGACGAGCCGGTCTCCGCGTTGGACGTGTCGATCCAGGCGCAGGTCGTCAACCTGCTGGACGACCTCCAGCGGGAGCTGGGCCTGACGTACCTGATCATCGCGCACGACCTCTCGGTGGTCCGGCACGTCTCGGACCGAGTGGCGGTGATGTACCTCGGCAAGATCGTCGAGATCGCCGACCGGGACTCGCTCTACCGCAGTCCGATGCACCCGTACACCAACGCCCTGATGTCGGCGGTCCCGGTGCCGGACCCGCGCCGGCGCCAGCGGGCCGGGCGCGAGCGGATCCTGCTCAAGGGCGACGTGCCCTCGCCGATCAACCCGCCCAGCGGCTGCCGGTTCCGGACGCGCTGCTGGAAGGCGCAGGAGGTGTGCGCCACCCAGGAGCCGCCGCTGGCGGCGCTGAAGACCGGGCACCAGGTGGCCTGCCACTTCCCCGAGCGGAGCGAGGGGAACGAGTAGGCACAGCCCCGAGGGGAACGAGTAGGCGCAGCCCGGAGAGCGGGGCTGACTCGTAGGACCGGTGCGAAAAGGCCGCCCGCCCCCACTCGGGGACGGGCGGCCTCTCGTCGTTCACGCCGTCGGCGTCAGCCGCGGCCGCTCGGGACGGGCTCCGTCTCCCGGGGCGCGGCGGCCGACTCCGGCTCGCGCGAGGTCTGGGCGACCGGACGAGCCGGCAGCGCGGTGGCCGGGAAGCGGCGGTTCAGCGCCTTGATCGCCTTGCGGCCGAGGTTCTGGAACGGGATCTCGATCAGGCGGTAGCTGAGGTAGCTGATCACCAGCAGGACGGCCATGAAGCCGAAGAACTGCAGGCTCCGGTCCTGCCAGGAGGTGAAGGGCGGGCGCCCCTCCAGCTTCCAGTTCATGAAGTGGATGAGCGGGTTGTGCAGCAGGTACACCGAGTAGCTGACCGTTCCCAGCCAGGCCAGCCAGCGCGGGAAGCGGCGGTGGCGCAGCAGCATCCCGGCCGCGAACACGACCCAGGCGGCCAGGTAGGCGAAGGAGAACGACTTCCAGGTCTCGCTCCAGGTCCGCCACAGGGCCTGGTCGTGGTTGTACATGAAGCCGGACAGGAAGCCCGCGGTGAGGACGAAGGCGCAGCACAGCAGTGCCGGCAGGCGGTCGATCTGGCCGTGCTCCAGCCGGTACAGCACCGTCCCGGCGAACATCGTGGCGAAGATCATCAGGGACTCGAAGGCGGCGGACCGGCTGTTCAGCAGGAGCAGCACCAGGCCCAGCGCGCCGAGCATCGTCCCGCCCCAGCGGGTCAGGTCGGCCCGGCCGGTGAGGATGCAGACCATCGCGGTGACCACGACGACCACGGCGGCCAGCACCAGGTGCCTGGTGGCCGGCAGGCCGCCGGCCGTGAGCGAGCCGAGCGGCAGCCAGGCGCCGAGGACCAGCGCCATGCCGGCGAAGCCGATCGCGAGCGGGGCGCTCTGCCGGTGCCGGCCGTTGACGAACAGGGCCGTCACGAAGAAGTAGAAGAGCATCTCGTAGGAGAGCGTCCACATCACCCCGATGACGTTGGTGACGCCCATCAGGTCCTGGATCATCAGGCCGTTGCCCGCCAGCGTGAGCAGCGGGTGGTCGAACGCCCAGCCCTGGATCACCGAGTGGTTGCGCGGCATGATCAGGAGGCTGAGGACCACGGTGACGATCACCACCGGGTAGATCCGGAAGTACCGGCCCGCCCAGAACGAGCGGACGTCGCCGCGCCGCTCCAGTGAGGCCGGGATGATGTACCCGCTCACCAGGAAGAACAGCATCACGCCGAAGATGCCAGGGTCCAGGTAGCGCGGTTCGTGGTCGGCGTGCAGCCAGTGGAACGGCAGTGCCAGGTGATAGACGGCGACGGAGAGCGCGGCTATGCCGCGTAGAGCGTCGAGCCAGCCGAGCCGGGCGGCGGCGGGCTTCAGCGTCACAGGCACGGGGGGTTTCAGCGTCACAGGCGGAGGTTAGCGGAATCCGGGGCGGGCGGTTCGTGGGCGAGTCGCGGAAGACCCCGCCCGCGAGACGATTTCATCCGGACTGTGACCCTTGTCCCGACATGCGTGTCGCATCGGGTACACATGGACGGTGAGTTCACAGATCTTCCCCTCCGACGTGCAGCAGTCGCTGGACCTCATCGGCATATTCGTCTTCGCGCTCTCCGGAGCGCTGCTCGCCGTCCGCAAGAACATGGACATCTTCGGGATCTGTGTGCTGGCCGAGGTCACGGCCCTGGGCGGCGGGGTGATGCGCGACCTGGTGATCGGCGCGACCCCGGTGGCCGCCTTCACCAACCTCGGCTACTTCCTCACCCCGCTGGCCGCCGCACTGGTGGTGTTCTTCCTGCACCCCGAGGTCGAGCGGATCAACCGGGCGGTGCAGACCCTGGACGCCCTCGGCCTCGGGCTGTTCTGCGTCACCGGCACCGCCAAGGCGCACGACTTCGGGCTGGGCGCGGTCGCCGCCGTCGCGCTCGGCATGGTGACCGCGGCCGGCGGCGGCGTGATCCGCGACGTGCTGGCCGGGGAGATCCCCTCGCTGCTGCGCTGGGACCGGGAGATCTACGCCGTCCCGGCCCTGGTCGGCGCCGCCCTGGTGGCCGTGCTGATCGGCGCGAACCGGCTCACCGGCGCCACCGGCACCGCCGCCGCGCTCACCGCCTTCGGACTGCGGATGCTCGCCCTGAAGTACGGCTGGCGTGCCCCGCGGGCCTGGCACCGCAACGGTTCTCGCACCAGCGAGGAGTAGGCGAGCCGCCGCACGCGAGCGAGATCGCCTCGGCCGTGCAGAGCAGCTCCGGCACCATCCGGGCCAGTTCGGCCGGCCGCACCTGACTGGCCGGGGCGCTCAGCGCGCAGGCCGCGACCGTCCGTCCGCCGCTGCCCGCGACCGGCGCGGCCACGCAGGTCACCGGCTCCCGGTGCTCGGCCGACTCGGCCGCCCAGCCGCGCAGGCGCACCGCCGCCAGGTCGGTCTCCTCGCACGGCCCGTCCGCGGACAGCCCGGCGAGCAGCACCCGGCCGACCGCCGTCCCGGTGACCGGCGCCCGGCGTCCGATCCGCGACGGCCGGGCCGCCCAGGGCCCGGCCACCTCGTCCAGGTAGAGCACCTCGCCGTCGTGCAGCACGGCCAGTTGGACGGTGTAGCCGCAGCGCGCGTTGAGCGCGGCCAGGTAGGGCGCGGCCACCTGCCGGACGTCGAAGTCCTCCAGCGCCCGGTCGGCCAGCGAGAGCACCCGGCCGCCGACCCGGTAGCGCAGGTCGGGCTGGCGCCGGACGAAGCCGTGCTCCTCCAGGGTGCGCAGCAGCCGCAGCGCGGTGGACTTGTGCACCCCGAGGCTGCTCGCGGCCTGCTCCAGCGAGAGCGGTCCGTCGCCGAGCGAGCCGAGCAGGGTCAGCGCGCGGTCGACCGACTGCGACATGACGCCCCCCTGGAACTCGCTTGAGAAGTGTTCGTCAGGCTAACCGCTGGGCGGCGCAGTGGTACAAACCAGTCCCGGACACCGCCGTCCGGCCGGCCCGCGCCCGGTGGCCGGATCGGTGCGCAGGTCTGGATCACGGCACCGGGGTGCCCTCTACAATCGGATGGTTATGCCATACCTGGACCATGCGGCGACCACGCCGATGCTGCCCGAGGCGATCGCCGCGATGTCGGCGCACCTGGGGGTGGTCGGCAACGCCTCGTCCCTGCACGCGGCCGGCCGCCGAGCCCGCCGGGTGGTCGAGGAGTCCCGCGAGTCGCTGGCCGATTCGCTGGGTGCCCGCCCGAGCGAGATCGTGCTCACCGGCGGCGGGACCGAGTCCGACAACCTGGCCGTCAAGGGTCTGTACTGGGCCCGCCGGGACGCCGATCCGGCCCGCACCCGGGTGCTGTGCAGCCCGGTCGAGCACCACGCGGTGCTCGACGCGGTGCACTGGCTCTCCGAGCACGAGGGCGCGTCGGTCGACTACCTGCCGGTGGACGGATACGGCCGGGTGCACCCCGAGGCGCTGCGCGAGGCGATCGAGCGCGACCCGTCCTCGGTCGCGCTGGTCACCGTGATGTGGGCCAACAACGAGGTCGGCACCGTCCAGCCGGTGCGCGAACTGGCCGCCGTGGCCGCCGAGTACGGCATCCCGATGCACGCCGACGCGGTGCAGGCGCTCGGTCAGGTTCCGGTCTCCTTCGCCGAGTCGGGGCTCACCGCACTCACCGTCACCGGGCACAAGATCGGCGGCCCGTTCGGCATCGGCGCGCTGCTGCTCTCCCGCGGCGCCGCGCCCGTCCCGCTGCTGCACGGCGGCGGGCAGGAGCGCGACGTGCGCTCCGGCACCCTGGACGCCCCCGCCGCCGCCGGCTTCGCGGCCGCCGCGGCCTGGGCCGTCGAGCACCGCGCCGAGCACGCGGTCACCCTGGGCGCGCTGCGCGACGAGCTGGTGGCCGGGGTGCTGGCCGCCGTGCCGGACGCGGTGCTCAACGGCGACCCGGCCGCCGAGGGCCGCCTGCCCGCCAACGCCCACTTCTCCTTCCCCGGCTGCGAGGGCGACGCGCTGCTGATGCTGCTGGACGCCCAGGGCATCGAGTGCTCCACCGGCTCGGCCTGCTCGGCGGGGGTGCCGCAGCCCAGCCACGTGCTGCTGGCGATGGGCGTGGACCCGCTGCTCGCCCGTGCCTCGCTGCGGTTCTCGCTCGGGCACACCTCGGTGCGCGAGGACGTCACGGCGCTGGTCGAGGCCATCGCACCGGCCGTCCAGCGCGCCCGCAACGCGGGTCTGGCGTCCGTCCGGCGGTAGCTCCGGTACGGGGCCGGGCATGTTCCACGGCCCCGTACTCTTGTATTCACCATGACTGACTTCCCGGGTGCCCCGACCACTCCGTCCACCGGCCGTCTGCGCGTGCTCGCGGCGATGTCCGGCGGAGTCGACTCCGCCGTCGCCGCCGCCCGCGCCGTCGAAGCGGGGCACGAGGTGACCGGCGTCCACCTGGCGCTGTCCGCGAACCCGCAGTCCTTCCGTACGGGGGCGCGCGGCTGCTGCACCATCGAGGACTCCCGGGACGCCTGGCGGGCGGCCGACGTGATCGGCATCCCCTTCTACGTCTGGGACCTCGCCGAGCGCTTCCGCGAGGACGTGATCGACGACTTCGTCGCCGAGTACGCGGCCGGGCGGACCCCCAACCCCTGCCTGCGCTGCAACGAGAAGATCAAGTTCGCCGCGCTGCTGGACAAGGCGATCGCGCTGGGCTTTGACGCGGTCTGCACCGGCCACTACGCCCGGATCGTCGACCTGCCGTCCGGGGAGCGCGAGCTCCACCGCGCCGTCGATGCCGCCAAGGACCAGTCCTACGTCCTCGGCGTGCTCGACGCCGACCAGCTCGCCCACTCGCTCTTCCCGCTCGGCGACACCACCAAGGAAGCCATCCGCGAGGAGGCCGAGCGCCGGGGCCTGGCCGTCGCCAAGAAGCCCGACAGCCACGACATCTGCTTCATCGCCGACGGCGACACCCAGGGCTTCCTGGCCAAGCACCTCGGCACCGCCACCGGCGACATCCTCGACGTCGACGGCACCAAGCTCGGCGAGCACGACGGCGCGTACGGCTTCACCATCGGCCAGCGCAAGGGCCTGCGGATCGGCCGCCCGGCGGCCGACGGCAAGCCGCGCTACGTGCTGGACATCTCCCCGGTGAACAACACCGTCACCGTCGGCCCGGTCGAGGGCCTCGACGTCACCGCCCTGACCGCCATCCGCCCCCGCTGGTGCGGCAGCGAGCAGCTGGCCGAGGGCCGCTACACCGCCCAGCTGCGCGCCCACGGCGAAGAGGTCCCGGTCACCGCCTCGATGGTCGACGGCGAGCTCCACGTCCGCCTGGACACCCCGGCGCGCGGCATCGCCCCCGGCCAGGCCGTCGTGCTGTACGACGGCACCCGCGTCATCGGCTCCGCCACCATCGCCACCACCGAGCGCCCGGCGGTCCATGCCTGAGTGGGTCATGGCGTCGTCATCCAGAGGGATGACGACGCTGAATCGCCCGGATGACCGCGGCCGGAGATGGCATTCGTCGGGCTGATTCGGGAGGTCGGGCCGCGAACCTAACGTCAACGGCATGACTCGATCCCGCCGTATCGCGGCCATCGCCGCCCTCGTCCTCGCCCTTCCGCTTCCGCTGGCCGGGGCCGCGATGGCCTCGCCGTCGCCGTCCCCCACGGTGGCCGCCGCCTCGGCCCCCGTCGCCTTCCACGGCCAGCTGCCCCGTCCGACCGGGCCGTACGCGGCCGGGGAGGAGGTGCTGCACCTGACCGACCAGAGCCGCACCGACCCCTGGGTGCCCTCGGCCGGGCCGCGGCAGCTCGCGGTGACGATGTTCTACCCGGCCCGGCAGAACACGGGCGAGCCCGCTCCGTACATGACCCTCGGCGAGGCGCAGAACTTCGTGGCGACGCGGGTCCCGCCGGGCACCGGAGTCCAGCCGCAGGACCTCGTGAACACCAAGACGTACTCCTACACCGATGCCAAGGCCGCAGGCGGGAAGTTCCCGCTGGTGGTGCTCTCGCCCGGCTTCGAGAACCCCCGCGCCACGCTGACCGGCCTGGCGACCGACCTCGCCAGCCACGGCTACGTGGTGGCCCTGGTCGGCCACACCTACGAGGACTCCGGCGAGACGCTCGCCGACGGCAGCACCTCGGGCTGCGCGCTGTGCGACAGCGGCGCACCGGACTCGCTCCCTGACAGCCGGGCGAAGGACGTGTCCTTCGTCCTGGACCAGTTGACCGGGCACCACCCGGCCTGGCGCCTGTCACACCTGATCGACCGCGACCGCACAGGCATGGCAGGCCACTCGATCGGCGGCGCGTCCACGCTGAACGCGATGGCCGATGACCAGCGGATCCAGGCCGGGGTGAACATGGACGGAACGTTCTGGGCGCCGATCCCGACCGACAAGCTGGAGGGACGCTCGTTCCTCCTGCTCGGCAAGCAGAGCAACCACGCCGCCGGCGGCGGGGACGCGTCCTGGGGCCAGACCTGGGCGGGCTGGAACGGCTACAAGCCCTGGCTGGCCGTCGCGGGCACCAACCACGGCAGCTTCACGGACGTCGAGGTCCTGGCCGCCGAGCTCGGTCTTCCGCTCCCTCCGGGGACGACCACCTCGCCGGAGCGCGGGATGCAGCTGACCCGGGAGTACGTCGGGGCCTTCTTCGACCAGACCCTGAAGGGCATCCACCAGCCGCTGCTCGACGGCCCGTCGGCGGCGAACCCGGAGGTGCTCTTCCAGCAGCCGTGATTGTGACGGGCCCGGCCGCCCGGTGCGGACGGCCGGGCCCGTTCAGGGCCGTGGAACGGGGTTGTCCGGGGAGTCGAGCCAAGCGCACTGACCCTCCGGGGTGACCGTCAGACCGAAGCGCTCCGGTCCTGGGCTGCCTTGGGCCTCCCACCACCGGTGGGCAGCCTCCACCTCGCTCCAGAGGCGGCGTGGTCCGTACTGCCAGACCGTGAAGTGCTCGTCGTCGCGATCGACGGCCGCCCAGGAGAGGGCGTCCGTCGTCGCGACCCAAAGCCGCTCCTCGTCCTCCTCCCAGGCGGTCCACGCATCGCCCAACCTGAGCCCGAGCGCGAACCGCACCTCCCACTGGTCTCCCGTGATCCGTGAGGGCGGCAGCGACGTCCTGGACTCCTCCGGAACGTGCTCGTCGCGCACGACGTCCCGGAAGATGCGAAGGTCCCGCCGCTGGTTGCGCATCAGCATGAAGGCGGAGTGCGGGCCGAACCGCCCCTGCGCGCGGTCGCGTTCGACGGTGAGCTCGAGCAGCCCCCAGCAGAGCATGGGGCTGTCCCAGGGCGTGAGGACGATCCCGCCGGGCTTCGTCTGCTCGATCCACGCCCACGGCACCCGCCGAACCGAGCAGGTTGAGACGACCCGGTCGTACGGCTGGCGTCGAGGCCAGCCGCGAGCACCGTCCCCGCAGACCACGTTGACGTTCAGCCCCGCCGCATTGAGCGAGGCCCACGCCTGGCGGGCGACCTCGGCGTCGATCTCCACCGAGGCCACATGTCCACCACCAAGGTGGTGTGCCAGGAGCGCCGCGTTCCACCCGGTTCCGGTACCGATCTCCAAGACGCTCATCCCAGGCCGAACATCAAGATCGCGAAGCATCCTGACCACGATCGAGGGGGCGGACGCCGATGAGGACGGCCAGGCATCAGCAGGGTCAGTCGGCTCCTCGCCGTCGTTGACCTGCGTAACGATCGGCACGTCCGAGTACGCCGCTTCGAACCAGCGCTCGCCGTCGGCTTGGAGGTCGCAAGGTTCGTAGCCTCCCTTGCCGTCCTCCAGCCAGATCCGTCCGGGCAGGAAGCGATGGCGCGGAACCGCCCTGATCGCTTCCTTCCATTCGTGTGGGACGGGGCCGCCGAGTGCTTCGCCGACGGCCCGGAGCAGGCCGCGCACGGCGGCCTGCTCCGGTCGATGCACGGGTTCCGTCACTTCTCGCCTTCGCCCTTCCTGTGCTTCGGATCGGGCGCCGGCCGCGATCCGTCCGGCGACGGCTTGCTCGTGCCCGGGTCCTTCTTGCCCCCGTGCTTGCCGCCGCTGGGCTTGTCGGTTCCCCAGCCCATAACTCCTCCAGTTCGGTTGATCGTTGGTTGTCGGCGTGCCCCTACAGATCCGGCGGCCGGGGCGTAGGCGGGCTCTCCGGCTTCGGCGGGGGTGGCTTCGGCCTGGGCGTAGACATGGCAGTACTCCTCTCGGTCGGTCATGGAGATGAGGTGGTGTTCCCGCCCGCGCCGCCGGCCCGGCGGCGCGGGCGGGGTTCAGTGTCTGCGGTTGATCAGCAACAGGGCCGCAGCGATGACATGCAGCACGCCTGCTGCCGACACCCCGTAGGCGGTCCAGACCCGGACGGGATCAGGGGAGGGCGGCGGTGGATCTTCGGAATCGTCCTGCGGCAAAAGGCCGGTGTGGTTCACGAAGGCGGCTCAGCGACCGCGAGATCGGCGTGAACGATCTTTCCCAGCGGGAGGAGAGTGACGCCCCAGCGCCCGCGCGTGAGCCGGTGGACGATCGCCAGCCCTCGGCCTGAGGTGCGATCGGGCCCGGCGTCGACCATCGCGGGCATCGAGCGAGAACCATCACCGACGATGATGCGGATGATCTGGTCGGTCGGGCGGCGCACGGCGACGACCATGCGCGTCTGGCAGCCGGTCTTGACCGAGTTGGTGGTCAGCTCACTGACGATCACCGAGGCGTCGTCCAGGAGGTCGTCCAGCCCTCACTCCTGCAGCTTCGTCGCGACGAAGCGACGCGCGACCGCCACCGATTCAGGCCGGTACGGCAGGCAGACCGTCGCCGGCTCGGAGTGCGGACGGACTCTCGCGCCCACGTTACATACCGGCGCGGCGTCGCCTCTCACGGCATTCGAGAGGAGGGGCATCAGCACTTCTCCTTGGCGTAGTTGTCTCGCTACCGAGAGCATCGCCCCAGGAGAAGGGTCGGACTATCACTCCTCAGTGATAGTCCGACTCCATTGAGTGATCGTCAGATTCCGACCCAGTGGGCCATGCTGGAGAGCGTGCCCGGCGTCGACCGGTGCGCCGAGACAAGGCCAGCGACGGTCTCGCGCACCATCGGGTGGTAGCGCATCTGTTGCGGAGCGAGCTCCCGTGCCTGCTGCAGCGACCTCAACGACGCCTCCGGGCGGCCGATCCACAGCTGGGCCCGGGCCACCTCTGCGATGTGCGCGGCTGCCCGCGAAGCCGGCCAATCCGCTGGCATGTGGAGCTGTTCGGCGGCCCGTACGGCTTCGGCGTACTGGTACTGCTCGGCCAGCGTTGCCACCTGATGCACGGCCACGTTCGTGGGGCCGAACGAGAGCCAGTGCACCTGTGTGGCCTCGCCTGTGACCTCGGCGATTCGCTGTGCTTCCGAGACGTGCTCGGCCGCCGCGTCACCGTCACCGGACCGGGCGGCGAGGACGGCGGCACCGAGATGGAGTTGCCCCACCGCCACGTCCCGGACTCGGCCGGAATCTGCCTGTCCGAGGGTGCCCATGCCGACCCCGACGAGTCGCTTTCCCATCTCGTACTGGCCTGAGCGCAGGTAGACCAGCGAGCGGAGATACTGGCGGACTCCGGCGAGCACCGGGTCGGATCCGCGCTCGGCTGCCCATGCCATTCGATCCAGGGCCACGACGCACAGATCCGCGAAGCCTAGCTTGGTGGTGATGTCGTAGGCCGTCCGGTAGGTGTTGGCCAGCACTTGCCACGCCTTCTCCGAGGGGGCGGTGTGCGCGGCCGTGGTGGCTTCGGCGATCAGGGCTGGCAGGGCCCGGGCCGCGTCCTTGATGTGTGTCTCGCGGACCAGGGCGCACAACTGCTCGGCATCGACGTGCAGTTCATCTATCGGGCGGGCGGTGACATCGGGATCGGCACCGAGGTCGTACAGGTCGAGTGCCTCGCGGATCGGCTGGATCAGCACGTCGAGCTCGTCCTGTCGCAACTCGGTCAGGTACGGCTGGCCGGTGAGGTCGACGGTCTGTACGGACAGGACCCGCGCGACGGCGGCGATCACGGCAGGCGTGGCCGGCTTGGCACCCTGTTCGACCTTGGTGAGCATGCTGTACGAGATGTGGGCGCGGGCGGCGAGTTCACGCTGCGTCAGGTGGCGAAGCTTGCGGTATTGGGCGATCCGCTCGCCGGTGTGCTCGGAGACGTGCCTGGGCATACTGGTACTCCGTTCGTAGCGACCACTGCGGACGATACCCGCCGAAGGTGGCGGGATCTCCTCGGTAACCGGATCAGCTCCAGGTGGAAGCACTGTCGAAGGCCGCGTCGCTGGAGATGATCCGCAGTTCGCAAGGCGTGAGAGGAACGTCATGATCCCCCCTGTAGACCTGTCCGGCGCCGCGTGGTTCAAGTCCAGCTACAGCAACAACGGCGGGACTTGCGTTGAGGTGGCCCCGAACTTCCCCGGTTTGGCCCCCGTCCGTGACTCCAAGGACCCTCAGGGTCCCGCTCTCGTCTTCCCGGTCGAAGCCTGGGCGTCATTCGTCGCCGCCGTCCAGTCCGGCGAGTTCGGCGAGTTCTGAGCCGCTGGAGACCTGGAGGAGGCCCCTGCCCGAGCGGACAGGGGCCTCCTCCTCGGCGCCCTTCGGTGGACTTGCCCCGGCGCGACTGCTGAACCCCACGGGCTGCCGGAGAGAGCCAGGGAGGGTGCGGTCGGTCATAGTGGGTGGAGCCGCGTGGGGCCGACCTTGCCTCACGGCCGATGACAGCCCTGGACGCCATCCGGAGGGGACGGCATGACCTTCTACGAGCAGCACCGCGACTTCATCGAGGAGCTGGAGCGGATCGCCCCGGACGGCGTCCGGATCGAATGGTCCGGGGACACGCTGATCATGCAGGCGTCGCCGTCCAACATTCATCAGCTCAACGTGGCCCAGGTGCGTAGGCAGTTCGAGAAGCACGCTCCTGACGGCTATCTCCCCAGCGAGCGGAGCGAGATCGTCGGCCCGGACGTCTCCAAGGGGCGGAAGCCGGATCTGACCTACCTTCCCATTGATGTCCTGTCCGAGCCGGGTAACAAGGCCCCCGCCGCAGAAGCCCTGATCGCTGTGGAGATCGTCTCGCCGTCCAATCCGGGCAACGACTGGATGGACAAGCTGCACGACTACGCCGTGATGCGCATCCCGCTCTATCTGATCGTGGACCCGCGCCAGCAGACGGTGACGCTGTTCTCCGAGCCGAACCATGACCGGTACCACACCCGCAGCGACCGGAAGTTCGGCGACGCGATCACCATTCCGGAGCCCTTCGGCTTCACGCTGAGCCTCTCGAAGCTCGTTCCGTACAAGGACTGATGCTCGGGAACCGCCGGCCGATGAGCTCAACCCGCTCGTAGCGCCCCCGATCCCGGCGGCCTGCTCGCCGAGCAGCGCCGCCGGGCAGGGGAGTTACCTACTGCACCTGGCGGTACCAGCGCCGGTGCACCAGGGGCTCGACGCACAGCATGGCGGCGCCCGCGACCGCGCCGACCAGCAGGCCGGGCGCGCCGCCGCCCAGGGCCGCGCCGAGGCAGGCGAGGGCGACGGCGAGCGGGCGCAGCAGGGTGAGCGGGCCGAGGCCGATGCGCTTGACAAAGTCCGCTACATATCAGGGCCTGCCGGTTTCCCATGGACGCCCCAGGGGTGGGGGGGGGCCGGCCCGGCCCCCCCGCGGGGGGGGGGGGGGGGGGGGGGGGGGGGGGGGGCGGGCGGGGCGGGGGGGCGGGGA